>CAKUJT010000008.1 GCA_934661765.1 uncultured Senegalimassilia sp. | reverse complement strand
GATGAAGGTCGCGGCGGCGTTCGCGTTTCGGGCGCTCGCACCTTAGATTCCCCCGGCCCCCAAATGCCACGGAATAGTGATAGTTGTTGCGTTTCATTTTCAGCCCACTGGCTTATAAGCCCATATAAACCGGTTATAGCCGCACGAAACGAATCAATATAGAGCGGTTGAACAGGGGGGTGACACAAATCGCTTGACGCACGTGATATCGTTGCGCTAAAGTACCCCAAGCTAGATTTTGGGCGACTGTTTCCGTCGGTTTTCAGAAAAGTGGGGGATTGCCGTCAGTCAAACCGCAGCGGAACCAGCTCAGCGGCAACGAAGCGTGGAGTTGACCAATTCGCAATTGAGGATTCTCGGCTACATCGCATCGTGCGGCTCGCAGGGTTGTTCCGACACCAAAAACGCCATCGCGGAAAAGCTCGGCGTGTGTCCGAAGACGGTCGATCGCGCCGTCCGCCGCATGCGCGACGACGGGCTGATCGTCTCGACGGCGCGTTTCGATGAAAACGGTTCCCAGCTCGGCAACGTGTACTTCATTGGAGCTGGTTCAAAGCAATAGATTCCGGTTGTTCTCAAGCCGCCGACGGCTCAGCGCGTCGGCGGCTTTTCGTTATGGCCATACGGAAGTGGGCGTATCGGCCGATGGTTGGGGGGCGAACATGAACGACGACCTGAAAGCCGGATCGAGACAGGGGGATGCCCCGTCTCGTTTCGACTTCGCTGACGTTACGGACCATGCAGAACGCGAACGGCTGCTCATGGAAGAGCTGCGCCGTACCCAGCACGCGCTCGCCGAGGCGGAATACGAAATCAAGCAGAAACAGCGCGCCCTTGCCGAGCGCGCCTTCGAACAGGAAGTGGCTGACGCTCGCAGTCTTTTGCACGCCGCCTGCTGGACCGCTGACTTCGACGACGAAGGCAATCCCACGGGATTCTGGTTCTCCGACGAGTGCCGCCGCGTCCTCGGCTTCGAAAGCGGGGACGACTTCCCCGAAAACGGTGAGAACCCGGACAGGCTCATCGCACCCGATGACCTTGCCCGCATCAACAACGAGTTCCGCATCGCCGCAACGGAGGGCGGTCCGTACGACGTCAACTACTGTGTACGGCGCAAGGACGGCAAGCGCATGTGGGTCCGCGCCGCCGCGAAGTTCCGGCGCGACGAGCAGGGCATTGCGCGCTCGTGCATGGGCGTGTTCGTGGACATCGACGACGCGGTCAAGAATCAGGCGCGCCAGCAGCAGGCCCTTGAACAGGCCCTCGAGCGTGCGGACCACGCATGTCAGGTGAAGACCGACTTCCTTCACCGAATGAGCCATGACATGCGGACTCCCTTGAACTGCATCCTGGGGCTTTTGGAGCTATGCGAGCGCAACCGCGATGACAAGGCCCTGGTGGAGGAGAACCACGGCAAGATGAGGACGGCGGCCAGGCACCTGCTTTCCCTAATCGACGACACGCTCCAGGCCAGCAAACTCGGTGAGGGCGAGCTTGCCCTTGTGCGCGAGCCTGTCGACTTTGCGCATTTGCAGGCCGATGTCGACGACATCATGCAGTTGCTCGCCGCCGAGGCGGGCGTGATTATGGAGGGTCGCCAGGAGGAGGACAGCATCGCGTATCGGTATGTCCTCGGCAGCGAGCTGTACCTACGCCAGATCTTCCTGAACATCTACAGCAACTGCATCAAGTACAACCGCCCCGGCGGCAAAGTGATAACGCATGTGACCTCAAGCGAGCTGCCCGGTGGCAAGGTTTTGCTCCGCTGGGAGATCACCGATACCGGCATCGGCATGAGCCCGGAGTTCCTGAAGCGTGTTTTCGAGCCTTTTGCGCGCGAATCGAGCGTGGCGGGCACCGTCGGCGGCACCGGCTTGGGCATGCCCATCGTCAAGCAGCTCATCGAGCTGATGGGCGGTTCCATCGATATCTCCAGCGAGCTGGGCGAAGGGTCCACGTTCGTGATCTCCATCCCGTTCGATCCGGCTCCGGCCCCGCGCGAAACCGAGCAGGCGGCGAGCGGATCTGCCCTGCAAGGCCGCCGCTTGTTGCTGGTCGAGGACAACGACCTGAACGCCGAGATCGCCGCAACGATTCTGGAGGGCGATGGTGCGTACGTGTCGATTGCCGGCGACGGCGCGCAAGCGGTCGAGGCGTTCGCCGCAAACCCAGTCGGAACCTTCGATGTCATCCTCATGGACGTGGTGATGCCGAAGATGGACGGCTTGGCTGCTACCAGGGCAATACGCGCCCTCGACCGCTCCGATGCGGCAAGCATCCCCATCGTCGCGATGACGGGCAAAGCGTTCCAAGAGGACGTGCGGGATTGCTTGGAAGCCGGAATGAACGCCCACCTAGCCAAGCCGATCGACCTGGCGAAAGCGGAGCGAGTCATATCCAAAGTGATAGCAGGGGTCCCCCCATTAAAGAACTAGAAATCGACCAGTAATTTCGTTACATATTCGGCGAAAACGTGGAATTTCCTCCATTGGTATCTTTCTTGTCCATAATGTTGATTTTAATGGATTTGGAGGTCTAATCAGCAAAAACGCTCTGAGGGAAAGAGCATGGACGTCGAAAGAGGAGAAGGGTATTGAAGAGGAACGTTTTCGGCTTCGGGGGGGGGTCTACGGCTCCTTTCAGCATAGGGAGGGTCGTCGCATCCCTTTTCCTTGCATTTGTTCTGGCAATTTCGCCGTTGCCGGTTGATGCGATAGGCGGCATTGCGTTTGCGGACGCGGACACGCCCGCAACGGCTGCATACGTTGCAGAGGAATTCGACGTTGTTCAAGGTGGCGTGACTTTCACGTGCGAGACTGCGGTTGACGGCACGGCGGAAATCGCGTGCATTGTCGCCGAAAGCGGTGTCACTAAAGTTAACGTACCTTCTTCTATCGAGCATGAAGGGCAAACGTATAAGGTTACTAGCCTAAGGTTTTCGGGGGGAACTTCTGCCGAGGATGTCGAGCAGCTGCTCCTTCCCGACACGCTCGAAAAACTCAGCGGGTGGAATTTTTCGAAGTTCGCCAAGGTTAAGGAACTCCGTATCCCGGGTTCCATCAAGAACTTTAGCTGCACGCTGCAAAATGCTGGTGCGCTCGAAAAGCTCACCTTTGACGAGGGCGTTGAGGAAATCAGCGCAAACTCGATGGTAAATCGGTGCAGCAGTCTTTCGGAAATAAATCTCCCATCCACCCTTAAACTTATCTCTGGCACAGGCGCCTTCTCTGGAGCGGAGTCCCTCACAAGCATCACGCTTCCCGAAGGTGTCATCATCGACGATACCGTGGGAAGCTTGCTTAGCGACTGCACGTCGTTGACTAGTGTTTCGCTGCCCGCTTCAGTGACGAAGATATCCTCGAACATGTTCGGTGATTGCACCTCTCTTAAGTCGGTTTCCGCGGCGGGGCCCATCGATTCGATTGGCGATAGAGCCTTTGAGAATTGCTCGAGTCTGACTGATATCGATTTCCAGGGAACGCTGACGAGCATCGGGTTTTCGGCTTTTCAAGGGTGCGCTAGCCTCGAGCGCGTGCCTGATTTGAGCTCGGTGACGGAGATGGGCAGCTCTGCCTTCTATGAGTGCAAGAAACTGCAAGCGCCGGTGAACCTCTCTTCGCTTGAGAGTATTCCTGCCTATGCATTCTGCTATACACCGGTTACGGTCGTGGGATTTTGCGACAATCTCAAAAACATCGATAAATGGGCGTTCATCTGGAGCACCATCGCTGCTCCATTCCCTGAGACGCTTGAGAAGATCGGTGACTACGTTTTTTATTCCGGCACGTTGCCGGAGCATCTCGTTATTCCGGACTCTGTGACCTCGATTGGCGCGTCTGCCTTTTCGAATACGGATGGCGTACAAGATGTGACGATCGGCAGCGGTCTCACTCAGATACCCGCGGGCTTGTTCGACGACAGCTCGGTTAAGAGCATCACGATCGACAACAGCATGGACGATATCACCGGCACGGACAACCTTCCGAGCTCAGGCGTTGAGGTTGCGTACACGCGTGAATCCATTGACGATAGCGTAGGCGATACCGTGAGCAGCGATAGCGCCCAAACGCTCCAAGAAGCGATCAATGCGGCTCCCGATGGCGAGGAGACCGTCATCTCGCTGAAAAAGCATATGAAGCTGAGCTCCACGCTGAAGGTTCCCGTTGGGAAGAAAATCAAGATCACGTCGGATGACCCTTATACCATCTCGGCGATAAAGAGCGGCTTTTCTGGATTGGTCGATGTGGCCGAAGGCGCATCGCTCGAAATCTCCGGAAAGGTGTCGCTGTGCGGTTCCTATAGCAAGGGCGCTATTATCTCCAGCCGGGGGTCGGTTGTGCTTTCCGGGGAAGCTGTTGTTTGCCATGGGGCTGCAACGAGCGTGAACACGGGCGTCGTCAACTTGTCGGGAAACAATGCCTCGTTTGTCATGGCAGGTGGTGTTATCGAACGATGCGAACTGGGTGATGTGTATTGTGGCGTCGTTCATGCGGCAAACGGCGCTAAGGTTGCCATGGAGGGCGGCGTGATCCGGGGCAATCGCGTTGCCTCTGGAGATAGTGCCGGCAATTACCTCTCGTCCACTGGCGTTATGCTGATGGGTAATGCCAGTTTTGACATGAGCGGAGGCAGCATCGAGGGCAACACCGGTTACCAGGGTAGC
This sequence comes from uncultured Senegalimassilia sp., assembly GCA_934661765.1. The sequence continues at coordinate 43,815 of CAKUJT010000008.1, read as the reverse complement.
GCGGTGGTCATGTATAGCGAGGACAATAATCAAAGAGCCTCTTTCAAGATGACCGGCGGCAAGATTGCGGATAACAAGAGCGCTAAACTCGGGAATCGTACCCCTTCCGGCGCTGTGCATGTTGAGGGTAACGCCGAGTTCGTTATGGAAGGCGGCGAGATCACGGGCAACGCTGCGGCTTCTGACGGTAAGGGTGGCGGCGTGTGCGTGGTCGATCACGGCTTGCAAAATGGCGGCAAGGACCATACTGCTTTCACTATGAAAGGCGGATCCATATCCGGGAACTCCGCTTCTGCAGGCGGAGGCATTTATACCTATTCAGACGACGTCACACTTAGCGCTGGCGAAATCAAGGACAATACTGCTTGGAACATGGGCGGCGGCGTATACAGTGAAGGCAACGAGTATCTTGTCTATAGCACGCTTCATATTGAAAACGCGCTTGTTGTTGACAATCACGCAAGCAAGCAGGGCGGCGGCATGTGGTTCTGCCCGACTGGAGATGCCAAGGTCTACGTTCAGGATGGCGGCCTAATCGCCAGGAACACCGCGGACGAGGCTGGCGACGACGTGGTGTTTACCGGCTCCGATGGCGCTAAATATAAGCTGACGCTTGCCGACCGTGCTCCGGGTGGCGGCAAGGTTCTCTGGTACAGGGATGGCGGGTTGTTCAATCCCGACAGTACTATTGCGTCCACGAATCCTGATGTCCCGCGCTTTGTTGAGGGCGGCGATAACGGCGAGCCGCTGTCTTTCGCCGATGCCACGCCGAACGTCGCGCTTAAATCTGTTATGAGCAACGACGTGTATAACCTTGGCAGTGGCCAGACCTCGCTGACGATATCCGGCAACGAGGCTCCGCACGGAGGCGGCATCGGCGCCAACGGCGGTGTCATCATCGGCAAGTCTGAGAACATCAGCATTCCCGTTCAGAAGGTTTGGGAGAATCCCAAGATTCCCCATCCTGAAGAAGTCACGATCAATCTTAAGAACGGCGAAACCGTCATCGACTCGATTACCCTGAACAAGGTCGGCGACTGGAAGGGCTCCTTCGAGGGCCTGCCCAAGTACGACGCCTCCGGCGAGGAGATCAAGTACACCGTCGAGGAGGACGAGGTCGCGGGCTACAGCTCCGCGATCGAGCCCGACGGGCGCGGCGGCTTCACCGTGACCAACACCAGCACGGCGAAGGTCGACGTCCCCGTCGAGAAGAAGTGGGTCGGCCCGGCCGCCGGCGAGGTGACCGTGAGCCTCAAGCGCGGCGATGACGTAGTCGACACGATGAAGCTGAACGCGGAAGGCGGGTGGAAGGGGACCTTCTCCGGCCTGCCCAAGTACGACGCCCAGACGGGCGCCGAGATCGCCTACACCGTTGCCGAGGACGCCGTCGCGGGCTACGACTCCGCCGTCGCCGGCGACGCGCAGGGCGGCTACACCGTCACCAACACCTCGACGGCTAAGGTCGACGTGCCGGTCGAGAAGAAGTGGGTCGGCCCGGCCGCCGAGAAGGCCGTGGTGCGCCTTCTCGCCGGCGGCCAGGACGCCGGGAAGTCGCTCGAGCTCAACGAGTCCAACGGCTGGAAGGCCTCCTTCGAGGGCCTGGCGAAGTACGACGCCTCCGGCGCCGAGATCGAGTATGCCGTGGCCGAGGAGCCGGTCGAGGGCTACAACTCCGCGGTGACGGGCGACGCGCACAACGGCTTCACCGTGACCAACACCTCGACGGCCACCGTCAAGATCCCCGTCGAGAAGAAGTGGGTCGGCCCCGCGGCCGAGAAGGCCGTGGTGCGCCTGCTCGCCGGCGGCGCCGACTCCGGCATGTCGGTCGAGCTCAACGAGTCCAACGGCTGGAAGGGAGCCTTCTCCGACCTGCCCAAGTACGACTCGCAGACGGGCGAGGAGATCGCCTACACCGTGGCCGAGGACGCCGTGGACGGCTACCAGTCCGCGATCGCCGGCGACGCGCAGGCCGGCTTCATCGTGACCAACACCTCGACGGCGAAGGTCGACGTGCCGGTCGCCAAGAAGTGGGTCGGCCCGGCCGCCGGCGAGGTGACCGTGAGCCTCAAGCGCGGCGACGAGGTCGTCGGCACGCTCAAGCTGAACGAGGCCGGCGGCTGGAAGGGGACCTTCTCCGGCCTGCCGAAGTACGACCCGCAGACGGGCGAGGAGATCGCCTACTCCCTGGCCGAGGACGCGGTCGAGGGCTACAAGGCCGACATCTCCGGCGACGCGCACAACGGCTTCACCGTGACCAACACCAGCACGGCCACCGTCGACGTGCCGGTCGAGAAGAAGTGGGTCGGCCCGGCGGCCGAGAAGGCCGTGGTGCGCCTTCTCGCCGGCGGCCAGGACGCCGGGAAGTCCGTCGAGCTGACCGACGCCAACGGCTGGCGCGGCGCCTTCGAGGGCCTGCCCAAGTACGACGCCTCCGGCGCCGAGATCGCCTACACCGTCGAGGAGGACGCCGTGGACGGCTACGACTTCGCGGTGACGGGCGACGCGCAGGGCGGCTTCACCGTGACCAACACCTCGACGGCGAAGGTGGACGTGCCGGTGGAGAAGAAGTGGGTCGGCCCCGCGGCCGAGAAGGCGACCGTGCGACTGCTCGCCGGCGGCGCCGACTCCGGCAGGTCGCTCGAGCTGAGCGGGTCCAACGGCTGGAAGGGCACCTTCTCCGATCTGCCCAAGTACGATGCGCAGACGGGCGAGGAGATCGAATATACCGTGGCCGAGGACAAGGTCGAGGGCTACGACTCCGCGGTCTCCGGCGACGCGCAGGCCGGCTTCACCGTGACGAACGCGAGCACGGCGAAGGTGGACGTGCCGGTCGAGAAGAAGTGGGTCGGCCCCGCGGCCGCCAAGGCGACCGTGCGCCTGCTCGCAGGCGGCGCCGACTCCGGCAAGTCGCTCGAGCTGAACGAGGGCAACGGCTGGCGCGGCTCCTTCGAGGGCCTGCCCGAGTACGACGCCTCCGGCGAGGAAATCGAGTACGCCGTCGCCGAGGACGCCGTCGACGGCTACGACTCCGCGGTCTCCGGCGACGCGCACAACGGCTTCACCGTGACCAACACCTCTACGGCCACCGTCGACGTGCCCGTCGAGAAGAAGTGGGTCGGCCCGGCGGCGGACAAGGCCGTCGTGCGCCTGCTCGCCGGCGGCCAGGACGCCGGGAAGTCGCTCGAGCTCAACGAGTCCAACGGCTGGAAGGGGACCTTCTCCGGCCTGCCGAAGTACGACGCCTCCGGCTCGGAAATCGAATACACCGTGGCCGAGGACAAGGTCGACGGCTACGACTCCGCCGTCACCGGCGACGCGCAGGCCGGTTTCACCGTGACCAACACGAGCACGGCAACCGTCGACGTGCCGGTCGAGAAGAAGTGGGTCGGCCCCGCGGCGGACAAGGCCGTCGTGCGACTGCTCGCCGGCGGCGCCGACTCCGGCAAGTCGCTCGAGCTGAACGCGGGCAACGGCTGGCGCGGCGTGTTTTCCGGCCTGGCAAAGTACGACGCCTCCGGCTCAGAGATCGAGTACACCGTGGCCGAGGAGCCCGTTGCGGGCTACGACTCCGCGGTCTCCGGCGATGCTCGCAACGGCTTCACCGTCACCAACACCTCGACGGCGAAGGTGGACGTGCCCGTCGTCAAGAAGTGGGTGGGCCCGGCCGCCGCTAAGGCGACCGTTCGCCTGCTTGCGAACGGCGCCGACTCCGGCAAGTCGGTAGAGCTCAGCGACGCCAACGGCTGGCGCGGCGCCTTCGAGGGCCTGGCAAAGTACGACGCCTCCGGCTCGGAAATCGAATACACCGTCAAAGAGGACGCCGTGGACGGCTACGACTCCGCGGTGACGGGCGATGCTCGCAACGGCTTCACCGTCACCAACACGAGCACGGCGAAGGTCGACGTGCCCGTCGTCAAGAAATGGGTCGGCCCCGCGGCCGCTAAGGCGACCGTGCGCCTGCTCGCCGGCGGCGCCGACTCCGGCAAGTCGCTCGAGCTGAACGAGGGCAACGACTGGCGCGGCATGTTCTCCGGCCTGGCCAAGTACGACGCCTCCGGCGCCGAGATCGAATACACCGTGGCCGAGGACAAGGTCGACGGCTACGACTCCGCGGTCTCCGGCGACGCCGAGCACGGCTTCACCGTGACCAACACGAGCACGGCAACCGTCGACGTGCCGGTCGAGAAGAAGTGGGTCGGCCCGGCCGCCGAGAAGGCCGTGGTGCGCCTTCTCGCCGGCGGCCAGGACGCCGGGAAGTCGCTCGAGCTCAACGAGTCCAACGGCTGGAAGGCCTCCTTCGAGGGCCTGGCGAAGTACGACGCCTCCGGCGAGGAAATCAAGTACACCGTCGAGGAGGACGCGGTCGAGGGCTACGACTCCGCGGTGACGGACGACGCGCACAACGGCTTCACCGTGACCAACACCTCGACCGCCACCGTGAACGTCCCCGTCGAGAAGAAGTGGGTGGGCCCCGCGGCCGAGAAGGCGACCGTGCGCCTGCTCGCGGGCGGCCAGGACTCCGGGAAGTCGCTCGAGCTCAACGAGTCCAACGGCTGGAAGGCCTCCTTCGAGGGCCTGCCGAAGTACGACGCCTCCGGCGAGGAAATCAAGTACACCGTCGAGGAGGACGCGGTCGAGGGCTACGACTCCGCGGTGACGGACGACGCGCACAACGGCTTCACCGTGACCAACACCTCGACCGCCACCGTGAACGTCCCCGTCGAGAAGAAGTGGGTGGGCCCCGCGGCCGAGAAGGCGACCGTCCGCCTGCTCGCGGGCGGCCAGGACGCCGGCAGGTCGGTCGAGCTGACCGACGCCAACGGCTGGAAGGCCTCCTTCGAGGGCCTGGCCAAGTACGACTCGCAGACGGGCGCCGAGATCGAGTACGCCGTGGCCGAGGACGCCGTCGAGGGCTACGACTCCGCGGTGACGGGCGACGCCGGGCACGGCTTCACCGTGACCAACACCTCGACCGCCACCGTGAACGTCCCCGTCGAGAAGAAGTGGGTGGGCCCCGCGGCCGAGAAGGCCGTGGTGCGCCTGCTCGCCGGCGGCGCCGACTCCGGGAAGTCGGTCGAGCTGAACGAGGGCAACGGCTGGAAGGCCTCCTTCGAGGGCCTGCCGAAGTACGACGCCTCCGGCGCCGAGATCGCCTATGCCGTCGCCGAGGACGCGGTCGAGGGCTACGACTCCGCGGTGACGGGCGACGCCGAGCACGGCTTCACCGTGACCAACACCTCGACGGCGAAGGTCGACGTGCCCGTTGTCAAGAAATGGGTCGGCCCCGCGGCCGCCAAGGCGACCGTCCGCCTGCTCGCCGGCGGCCAGGACGCCGGGAAGTCGCTCGAGCTCAACGAGTCCAACGGCTGGAAGGCCTCCTTCGAGGGCCTGCCCAAGTACGACTCGCAGACGGGCGCCGAGATCGAGTACACCGTCAAAGAGGACGCCGTCGACGGCTACGACTCCGCGGTCTCCGGCGACGCCGGGCACGGCTTCACCGTGACCAACACCTCGACCGCCACCGTCGACGTCCCCGTTGTCAAGAAATGGGTCGGCCCCGCGGCCGAGAAGGCCGTGGTGCGCCTGCTCGCAGGCGGCCAGGACGCCGGCAAGTCGGTCGAGCTCAACGAGGGCAACGGCTGGAAGGCCTCCTTCGAGGGCCTGCCCAAGTACGACGCCTCCGGCTCGGAAATCGAGTACACCGTGGCTGAGGACAAGGCCGAGGGCTACGACTCCGCGGTCTCCGGCGACGCCGAGCACGGCTTCACCGTGACCAACACGAGCACGGCAACCGTCTCGGTGCCGGTGGAGAAGAAGTGGGTCGGCCCGGCCGCCGAGAAGGCCGTGGTGCGCCTGCTCGCCGCCGGCGAGGACACCGGGAAGTCCGTCGAGCTGACCGACGCCAACGGCTGGCGCGGCGCCTTCGAGGGCCTGCCCAAGTACGACGCCTCCGGCGCCGAGATCGCCTACACCGTCGAGGAGGACGCCGTGGACGGCTACCAATCCGCGATCACCGGCGACGCCGAGCACGGCTTCACCGTGACCAACACCTCGGCGGCGAAGGTGGACGTGCCGGTGGAGAAGAAGTGGGTCGGCCCGGCCGCCGAGAAGGCCGTGGTGCGACTGCTCGCCGGCGGCGCCGACTCCGGCAGGTCGTTCGAGCTGAACGAGTCCAACGGCTGGAAGGGCACCTTCTCCGATCTGCCCAAGTACGATGCGCAGACGGGCGAGGAGATCGCCTACACCGTTGCCGAGGAGCCCGTCGCGGGCTACGACTCCGCGGTCTCCGGCGACGCGCAGGGCGGCTACACCGTCACCAACACCTCGACGGCGAAGGTGGACGTGCCGGTCGAGAAGAAGTGGGTCGGCCCCGCGGCCGAGAAGGCGACCGTGCGCCTGCTCGCAGGCGGCGCCGACTCCGGGAAGTCGCTCGAGCTCAACGAGTCAAACGGCTGGCGCGGCTCCTTCGAGGGCCTGCCCAAGTACGACGCCTCCGGCGCCGAGATCGAGTATGCCGTGGCCGAGGAGCCGGTCGAGGGCTACAACTCCGCGGTGACGGGCGACGCGCATGGCGGCTTCACCGTCACCAACACCTACGTGGGAGAGACTGGTGGCCCTTCGTCGGGCGCTGCCGGCGGTGGGAACACGGGCAACAATGGCACGAGCAACAGCACGGCTCTCACGAGTACCGGCGATACCGGCATCGTCGCGGTAGCGGCACTTGCTACAACGGCGTTGATCTCGTTGGCCACAGCGTTTTTGGCGCGTGGCTCTGCGGCGCTGAAACGTCGCCGCAAGCAAGGCTAGCGAACAACAGTAAGTCGGCTTGAGGGGCTGCGGGGGGATGCCACCATTCCCCCGCAGCCCCGTTTTGATGTCAGCAGGCTTTTTCTTCCTACAACAAAGCGTTCGATAAGTGAAAGTAGCCTGCAGTTAGCATGCACGATAGGCTCTGTATGAGCGATATCCTCTACAGGGGGGCGGCAGCCACCACTGCATTAAAGATGCAAAAGCTGTAGTGAACGCAGTATTAACTGAAGAATCAACCGCAGCGTTATAGTTTATCTACCAGGTGATATTACCTGGTAGATTCGCCGCCGCACTGATAAGACTACGTATGCGAATCCACCTTAAAAATGAGGACGGGGCCTCATTCCATAGCAAAACGCCAGGTCAATAGTCACTAGAAGTCAGATATTCTGCAGCTGTCCAAAAACATCTAAACCGTACATGCTTGATGAAAGATCAGCAATCTGCCGACTTTCAAAATCAGGGTTGACCCCCCCCCTCTTAATGCCTTTTAATTAGTACAAACACTCATTAGGGATTATTAGACACCGCGTAGATTGCGCGGTGCCTTTCTAGCGTATTTCGGGCTGGCGGCAGTCGACCCGTGCGAGGAAGGGGAGTGCGATATGGCGAAACGCATAGCGGCCAGTTTCGTGCGCGTTGTCGAGACGCTTTTCGTTATAGCTGCGGTGGCGTTGGCTGCCGCACTTCTGCTTCCGCGCCTTTTCGGTTACACGCCCTATGCCGTGCTTTCCGGCTCTATGGAGCCGGAGCTGCCCGTCGGTTCGATGGTCTATGTCCACGAAACTGATCCTGCGGCATTGCAGCCCGGCGATGTGGTCACGTTTTATCGCTCCGACGGCGCGGTGGTCACCCATCAGGTGTATGAGGTGGACGCCGACGCCCGCACCATCGGCACCCAAGGCATCGCCAATAAAGATGCCGACGGGTCGCTTGTCCACGATGCCCAAGCCACGCCGTTTTCCGGCGTCATCGGCATCGCTGCGTTTTGCATCCCCTACCTGGGCTACGTCGAGGCGTTCTGCACGACGCCGTCCGGGTTGCTTGCGATCATTGCCGTTCTGGCGTTGCTGGCCGTCGCATCGCTTTTGCTGGGCAAAAGCGGATCCCGCCGTGCGGGCAGGCGGGCGCACGGATGTGGGAACGACGGCTGATAACGCCAGCAGGGGATGAATGCGGCGGCAAGGAGTGCCGTCGAAGAAGATTCGAAAGGATATGGAACATGGAGAAGACGAACAACAAGAAGCGCTACGGCGTGCTTGCCGCCGTGCTGGTGGCCTTGCTCGCCGCCGGCGTAGGCACCTGGGCTTGGTTGTCGGCACAGGAAAAACTCGACAACGTTTTCACCGTTGGCAGCATTGATGCTCCGGACAAAAAGCCTAATCCGGTCACTCCCGAACAGCCGGGCACTGATAATAACGATTCTCACGCTCGCCTGTTCGAGACCCAGTGGGTTGCTAATTCCAAGATGGTTCCTGGCGCCACTGTGCCCAAGAACCCCAATGTCGGCATCAAGGCTGGCTCTGATGATGCATATGTATTCATCTACGTAAAGAATGCCATTGTCAATCCCGGCACCAGCCTTGACAAGACCCCGTACTTTGAGCTCAAAGGCACGAACTGGAAGCCCGTTGATGGTCAGTTCAAGACCAACAAGGATGACAACTCCGGCACCGAGTACGTGAGCGGTCTGTTTATGTACTCCAAGAACTCTGCTGCGGTGAACCTGCCTGCAAAGCTCGAGGCCAATAAAGCGCAGCAGGACGTTTATACCGACGAACTGTTCACTGCTGTGACGATTCCCTCTGCCATGAACAGCACCGATGTTGTCGAGGCTCCCACGATGACGGTCTCTGCCTACATCTTTGGCGCGGGCCAGAATGGTACCGAGCAGGGCGAAAATGCTGACGCGCAGAATGCTCTTGCTCAGGCCAAGACCTGGGCTGCGGACCAGGCTAAGTAGCCCTAGCCCAAACCCCCACAAACCCCGCCCGCAAATAACGCCCGGCCTAGGCACGCAGTGCCCGGGCCGGGCCTTCGACAGACCTCACATTGGATTCCGGTGAACCCTATGCAAGAGACAACCCCTCACAATCAGAAACGTACCTTGACGCTCGCCGCGCTTGCGTTGGCGGCGCTGCTGTGCATTTGCGGCGCGCTTGCCTATACCGTTGGCACGGCGCCGGCCGACAACGTTATCAGCTTCGGCAGCGTGAAGGTGCGAGTCTGCGAGTACACGCTTGACGGTCAGGGCAGGGAAGTGCCCTTCGAACCCGATGCGCGGGGCGAATATCCTGAGACCAAGGCGACCTCTGATGGCATCAGCCGAATCGTTCGCCTTCAAAACGCTGGAGGGCAATCCGAGTACGTGCGCGTACGTCTGTCCATGAAAGCCGTGGCGCCTGATGGGTCGTCTTCCGACGCATCAGGCAACGTTGTCTTTAACGTCCACGACGGCGCAGGCGCTGCCTGGGTCGATGGTGGCGATGGATGGTATTACTACCGCGGCAATGCCGTGGACGGCGGGCAACTTGAGCCAGGCGCGGCAACCGAGAACCTGATGGATTCGCTGCGATTCACCGGCGATTTTCACGACGCCGCTCGTGGCGGACGTTACAAGCTTCAGATCGAAGCCCAGGCCGTGCAGGCCAAGAACCAGAACACCGATGACGCCGCCCTCGACGTGCTTGACGTCGCAGGCTGGCCGGAGACGAGGTAGCACATGGAAACCAACATAGCGAAACGTGGCGTTCTGGCTTCATTGCTGGCGGCGGCTCTTGCGTTTGCATGCGCAATGTTCGCAGCGCCGGCGGTTGCGCATGCCGACGAGCCTTCTGACCAGTCTGCGGGTATAGAGCCGACTTCGAATAACGAATTTCACATCAGTTCGGCGAACGAGTTCCTTGCTTGCGTTACCCTCTCACGTGAGCGAGACACTTCCAACTGGAAGGTTTATCTTGACTGCGACCTTCAGCTTGGCGACAAGGACATGCAAGATATCGTGAACAGCACGGTCAAGCACTTGTCGTTCGGCAGCAAAGACTTCCCGTTTCGTGGCACGTTCGATGGCCAGAACCATACCGTCACTGGCTTGAAATATGACAACAACGTCCTTGACCCCGAGCGCGACACCGGTTTCTTCGCCGAGACCAGCGGTGCAACTATCAAGAACTTCCTAGTCAAGGATGCCGATATCTGGGCGGACTTCCGCGGCGGTATCATCGCCGGCAAAGCCGTGAACACCACGTTCGAAAACGTCATGGTCATGGAAAGCACGCTGCACGTTACGTGTGCGAACAATATGCTCAACGTCATCACGAACGCCGGTTTCGAAGGTGGCATGATCGCAGGTGAGCTGGATGGTTGTAATCTGTACAACTGCGAGGTGCGCGGCGGTCGCGCCGTCCATAACACCACTGCAGGCGTGCAGGCGATTGGCGGCGAGGGCCTGTACATGGCAGCGTTCGCCGGCTACGTTAAGAACTCCACGATCGAATATTGCCGTGTCACGCCCACGCGAAGCGAAGATGGCTCCTCGATCGATATGACCGACGTTACCAATAAGTATGATGTTGCCATCGGCGCTTTGGGCGGCAATAACGTGTACGCTTCGGGCTTTGTCGGCTGTATGGCCGAGGGTGCCAAGGTCATCGACTGCTTCTCCACGGCAGAGTGCTATAGCTATGCCGCTTCTTATGTGGGCGTCATCTCAGTCACGCGTGCCTGGACGGGCGGCTTGGCGGGCCGCATCCTGTCTAAGAGCGGTAACGAGATCACTCGCAGCCATTTCGCCGGTGATTTGAGCTCGCGTCAATACAACCCCATCGCCGTGATTCCCATCATCCAAAACGACGTGAACCTGGGTGGCATCGGTGCACGCGCTAACGCCGGCGATGCGACCATCACTGATTCCTACTATAAGCCCAGTGTCAGCCTGTCTGGATTCAGTCAGGGCACCGCTGCGAAGAAGACGATTTATGCCCTTGCGGGTGACGGTACGGTATCCGGTGCCGGATTCGGTCCCTGGGACGACGAACGCTACATCACACGTGAGCTGTGGGAACAGCATGATTACGACTTCTGCGCCGGTACCATGCGCTCTACTGCCAATGACTCGCTTCTTGGTGGCCAGCATGCTAACGAGTGGGCGATGGACTACAAACTGAATATCCCCGTACACGGCAAAAGCGTGAAGACGACGATCGACTTCCCCGGCGCGGGTACGGCAACTGTTCTGGCAACCATGTTGGGTAAAGACCAGGCCACCAGCGACCCGTACACCTTTGCGGTGAGCGCTGTGCTGGCCGGAACGGCACAGGGCCTTGCCACGGGCGATACCTCGGTGACGTTCAAGCAGACCACGTCCGATAAGCCTGCTGGTCTGACTGATGCAAACGACGGCTATCGTTTCATGGGTTGGTTCCGCGAGCCTGAAGTGCATGTCAACCGAATCGATGCCGATAACAGCTGGTTTGACGGTAAGACCGACGATGCCGCCGTAAAGGCCGGCAAACAGGTTGAGGAAAATGTGGCCCATGATCGGGAGTCGACCTATACTGCCAACAACGCTACGGGTATCGACAAGAAGTATGGTTTCGAGGGCAATGACCTGTTCACCGCTTCATATGAGGCGCAGGTGCTGTTCTACGATGTCAACGGCAAAACGCTTGATTGGGAAACCGGCGCGGCGCACGACAAGTCCACGGATTGGTATCGCTATGGCGTGGGCTTGACGCCTGCGGCTCCTGCAGAACGCGGGGGGCTTTCCGCTAGCGCGACGTTTATCGGTTGGACCACGCAGCCTAGCAACGAGCCGGGCATGAACGGCGGCTATGCTGCTATCACCTCTACCGCGCTTGCCGACCTTAAAAACAAAGGAGCATTTTATCCTGCCGGCAGCCAGATCACCGTTGTCGGACCAACCGATTTCTACCCGGTCTACAGCGACTACGTGTCGAATATCATGACGGTGTTCGAAGGCAATGAGCAGGACGAGCTTGATGACGTGACCCAGCGCGTTGGCGTGGGCAATACCCATGTGAATGTGCAGGCTGGCGCGAACGGCACCAGCTCCTACACGGTGCAGGTGCGCGGCGTGGATAACAAGCCCTTGTCAGAGGATGGTAAGTTGCCCGATGGCTATCGTTTCTTGGGTTGGTACGAAAACAAGCAGGCCGCTGATGGGTCTGAAGTTGAGGTGCGCGTAAGCCGCGACCCCAGCTACACGCTTCCCGCAAACGTCGACCTGACGGTTCCGCACACCTACACCGCCCGCTTCGAGTACCGAGTGGATTACTACATCAAATCGAGAACAAACGATGCTTATCAAGAATCGCAATTCCTTTGCTCTGTATGGAATGGATATAAGACATCGTTCAACGAGCAAGTTGGCACGAGCTATGTTCGAGAAAACATAGCGCATTGGGGCCCTGAGCATGTTTATCACGGCTTAAAGAAGGATTATAAGGGAGAGTGCAAAGAGGGGCGCTATGACGCCAATACGCTTATCGTGGCTCCCATGAATGCATATTCGCATACGGTGAAAAACGATACAGGATCGGATACCGAAAAAAATGTTCTTGCGGATACGGATTTCCCAGGCTCTGGAACCCTTAGCGATGAATGGGTTACGGCGGCTTTGAAGTTCGAATTCACGCCTTCGAGCGATCGATATAGCTTGAATTTCTGGACACTTGAGAGGCAAGATGGCTGGTGGACCTTAGTTGGCAATCCAGTGGAAAGCAGTATTCACATTAACTCAAAATACAAATTGCGTGCCATGGTAACGACAAAGGTTGGCTTCTATGGCAAAGATGGCGCCATCAAGAAGGACACGACTCGTCGCTACGAAAGTCAGCTATTGCAAAGCCAGGTTGATGGCAAGGACCCCGTGTATACGTATAAGTATCCATTTTTCCACACCGATAAAGTTGTTGATAGCAAGCCAGAGGGTGGAAAGAAGGGTGACGTTAACCCATATCTGACCCTTGAGTCTTCGCCGACCGATGCTGAGATGGCGGTGCCTGGCTATAAGTTCCTGGGCTGGATTTCGACGGCTGAGGTTCAGAAGGATTCTAAAGTTTGGAACTACATTTATGACGTGAATGGCGACTCCTTCACCACATCCGACCCGAGCAAGGCTGCGCCGTACCTGGCGACCGATGCCTCTACGGTCACGCAGTGGCAGGACGCCTATCCGGTGTATGCGAAGTACGATGTTAGGTACACCACCAACCTGCACCGCGCAGGTTTTGATGGAACGGCTGAAGTCAATGTGCCTGACTTCCGGATCGTTCCCGTGATCAGCGCAAACACCGACCCCGCTACTGCAACGGTGACCCCCGATGTCGCAACGACGGTATACGCCGATGGCAGCGGCGGGGCCTATCAGCTCAAAAAGGTTGAGATCGAGCTTCCGAATGGCGAAGTGAAGGTGCTTGATTCTGCCGGTAATAACTCATACTCCTACCCGGTTGAACCGAGCGGGGCCTATACGTTCGTAGCGCACTACACTCCGTTGGCGGTTGTGTATCATCTCAATGCCTCGGAGGTGGACGGCAAAGTTGCGCAGCAGGGTGATAAGCTCGGCAACCTCAATGGCGGCATCCCGAAGCCTACCTATGATGTCAGCGCTATCGATACGGATACGGGTGCGTTCAACGTCTTTGTCGGCTGGACGGAAGCCCCGCCGGCACCTGGCAAGGGCTATGTCGCTTGGTCGGAGGGCATCCGTATGGTAAGTGCGTCTACCGTGGTCAAGGCTCCTATGGAGTTGTATCCGGTATACCGTCCCAGCTTGGTTACCGTTCAATCGAACATCGACTCTAATCTTGCGAATCCCGATCTTGTCCGTGGTCTCGGCCGAACTGATTCCGGCGACCAGATTTCGCTTGAGGTCAAGGCCGCCGAGGAGGTTGAGGGCACTGACGGCACCAAGTACGACTTTGTCGGCTGGTCGCGCGACTATAAGGGCAACGATAGCTACACCCTTATGACGGGGGACAAGACTTATTTCCTCGATGGCAACGAACCGTTCCGAGAGGTCACATACACGGCGATTTACAAGCCTACGCCGCTTAAGGTGCGCTATCACGACACTGAGGGCAACGTTATCTACACCGCTACGGTAGACCCGAACGATACGGGGGATCTGCGTGGCCAGGCTGGCAATGCCGGCTTTGTTCAGACGGTCGAAGTGCCCAAAATGGACGAGAACGGCAACCCGGTCTATGACGACAAGGGTGACCCCGTTATGGAGCCAAAGGAAGTGGCCTATGATCCCGAAGCCTACTCCGCCATCGTAGCGTCCCTGGGCGAGCGAACGGATAGCAGCTTGAAGGAGCTGTTCTTGGAGTGGCAGTGGGTTAATGGTGACACAGCTGTGGCGTGGAGCGACTTCAAGGGCGATCCGGTAAAGGCCGACATGGACCTGTATCCGGTAACGTATCAGGTTGTTGCTAGCGACACATCGGACGCTGCGAACCGCAAGAACGTGACCGGTCAACTCAAGTGGCTGCTTGACCCAAATGCCGCGAATACGGTAGACGACAACAGCGACAAGGCTCCGTTCAAGGCTTGCTTTGCGAAGCCCTTCATGGGCACGCAACTGACGGTGCATGTCGACCGCGTTGGCTACGGTCTTTCCAGACAGACTTCCGCGCCCGTCGACGGGAAGTATGTCTCGCTTTACAGCTCGGGTTCGGGCGAGGGTTCGTTTGAACCAACGAACCGTTTGGATTTCAAGCTCACGGGCGATGGCGCTCAGGGCGCCGGCAACGCGGTGTTCGACTTCGCCGCTACGCATACGCTCAAGATCGTCAAGCAAACTCAGGATAGCTGGGCCAAGGGCAAGACGCTCCGCTTCAAGATTTCCCGGGCCGATATGGACGGCAACGCCTTGGAGGAGCGCACGGTTGAGGTAACGGTGTCGCCGGACGCGCAGAGTAAGGATGGTGCTGCCTGGTATTCGGGCGCTATCGAACTTGCGGTCCCGGCAGGAATCTATACCGTGCAGGAGGACACGGCGTGGGCATGGCGCTACAGCAGCCAAATCGGCGTCCCTGGCAAGCAGCCGGGCGATAAGGCGCAGGCGACTATCTCCGCCGCATCGAGCGCGAACGATGCCACGTTCACCTGCACGAACACGCGCGTGAAAGACAAATGGATCGACGGCGGCGATCGTGCCCATAACGTTTGGAGCAACGACAACGTAACAAAGAAGGAGGACTAGCATGTCCAAGCGCAAGCGCATCATCGCCTTGCTGGTGGGGGTCATCCTCCTAGCCGGCGCGGCAGGCACGCTGGCCTGGCTTTCAGTCACGGGCGTGCTGGTCAACCAGTTCGGAATCGGATCGGTGACGCCCTCGGTTCAGGAAACGCTTAGCGGAAACGTGAAGAGTGACGTGAAGGCGAAGAACACGGGTGCTGCGCCCGCCTATATTCGTGCTGCAGTGGATATCTACTGGCAGGATGCGACGAGCGGCGCTCGTCTGTGGGATGAGCCGAAGGCTGGCACGGATTACGAGATTGCATGGAGCGTGGCTGGCGCCTCAGCTACGAACTCGGCTTCTAGCTGGGTCAAGGCAAGCGACGGGTTCTATTACTGGACGTCGCCAGCTGTCCCCGGTGAGGAAACCGGCGCACTCATTGCGAACGTCAAGGAACTCAAGGCAACCGAGGGCCGCAATCTGGTCGTGGACATTTCCACCCAAGCGGTCCAGTCCGCGCCCGACGATGCCGTGCGTGAAGCCTGGAGCTGCACGGTTCAAGATGGCGTGTTGATTCCGCCGTATGCTAACGGAGGTGCATAGCCATGACCTTGATGCATCGCAAGCGCGCTGGCGGTCCTGTGCGCTTCCTGATAGCAGCCCTGTTCGGAGCGGCTTTGCTGCTAGCCCCGGCCAGCGCCTATGCTGCCGATGTGCCTTCCATAGCCTACGACGGCACCGCACGGCAATTGACAGTCTCCGGCATGGAGGCGCCCTCGGGCGGGGTAGACCTGTTCCCGGCCTTCAAGGACCTCATGCCCGGCGATATGCGCAATCAGCCCATCAAGATCGAAGCGAAGGGCGTTCAGGGCCAGGTGAGCATCTTCGTTCGCGCCGTCGTCGACGAGGACACCGCCCGTGCGCTGGAACCGATTTCCTTGACGGCCGCCGTGAGCACAGGCCCCTCCTCAGGTGTGCTGGAGACGGGAACGCCTGCCAGCGTGTTCGCCCAAACCGCGAAGATCGCCACGTTCGCTGCCGATGGAAACGCTACGCTTGACCTGCGGCTGAACGTTCCGACCTCGGTGGGCAACGAGCTGGCCGATGCTAGCAAGACCATCCGCTGGGAGATTACGGCCGAAGACGATTCGGGTGAGCTAGATGCCGTTCCCGCACGCCCTGAACCGGCTTGGAAGAGCATCTTCTCACAGCTGACGCAAACAGGTGACTCCATCGCCTTGGGCGCACTGGTAGCCGTGCTGATCATTGCCGCAATCGGCATAGCATTGGCCGTGTGGCGCCGAAACAAGCGATAGCCGCAAAAAGGCCCGCGAGCCAACTCGGTTTCCCGAGCGCTCGCGGGCCTTGCTTGTATAGGAGGTTGCACGGTGTTGTCGTGCCGCTTACTGTTCCTGCGCCATGCGGCGGTAGTGGTCGAAGCGGCGTAGGGCGTCCTCTTTGCCCTGCTCGAAGAGCCTTTCGGCCTCTTCGGGGAACGACTTGGTCAGCGAGGCGAAGCGGTTCTCGCCGGCGACGAAGTTCAGGTAGTCCATGGTGGGCTCCTTGGAGTCCAGCGTCATGGGGTTCTCCTTGCGCGGGTCGTAATGGTACAGCGACCAGTAACCGCTTTCCACCGCTCGCTTCATCTCGCCCTGGACGTCGTGCATGCCGCACTTCAGGCCGTGCGAGGTGCAAGGCGCGTAGGCGATGATCACGGACGGACCTTCGTACTCCTCGGCTTCCTTCAGCACCTTGACCAGCTGATTGTAGTTGGCGCCCATGGCCACCTGCGCCACGTAGACGTTGCCGTAGCTCATGAGGATGGCGCCCAGGTCCTTCTTGCCGGTCTTCTTGCCGCTGGCCGCGAACTGCGCCACGGCGCCCGCCGGCGTTGCCTTGGAGCTCTGGCCGCCGGTGTTGGAGTACACCTCGGTGTCCACCACCAGCACGTTGACGTTGGCGCCGCTTGCCACCACATGGTCCAGGCCGCCGAAGCCGATGTCGTAGGCCCAGCCGTCGCCGCCGAACATCCAGAACGTCTTCTTCGCCAGCTGGTCCTTGAACTTGAGCACCTCCTGGCACACTTCCCTCGCGCTGTTGGTCAGCTTGTCCATGGATGCCTGCGCGCATGCCACCAGCGCATCTGCGGCCTTGCGCGATGCGTCGAAGTCGTCGAACGCGGCAAGGTAGTCCTCGCAGGCGGCCTTCATCGCGTTCATGACGGCGGCGTCGGGCGTGTCGCCCGCGTCGGCCTTCGGCTTCTCCAACCCGTGCGTCAGGGCGCGGGACAGCTTTTCCACGCGCGCCTTCTCCACCGCGCGCTGCTGCACGGAACCCAGGAACAGGCCCAGCGAAAGCTCGGCGTTGTTCTCGAACAGACTGTTGGTCCAGGCGGGGCCGAAGCCGCGCTTGTTCACCGTGTAGGGGATGCCGGGGAAGGGCGAGCCCCAGGCCTGCGAGCAGCCCGTGGCGTTCGCCCAGTACACGCGGTCGCCGAACAGCTGGGTGAGCAGCTTGGCGTAGGGCGTCTCACCGCAGCCCGCGCAAGCGGCGGAGAACTCCAGCAGCGGCTGCTTGAACTGCGAGCCCTTCACGGTGTAGGGCTCGAACGCGTCATCCTTGTCGGAGATGGTCAGGCCGAAGTCCCACAGCTTGCGGGCCTGGTCGGTGAGCTTGGCCGGCTGCATGTCCAGCGCGCCTGCCGGGCACACGTCGGCGCAGCTGCCGCAGCTGGTGCAGTCGAACTGGCTGACCTGGATGGCGTAGCGCGTGCCCTCGGGCAGGTTCTTGCCGCCCTTGAGCGCGACCGTCGTGAACCCTTCGGGGGCGTTTTGCGCCTCGTCCTGATCGAGCAGGTAGGGGCGGATGGCGGCGTGGGGGCACACGAAGGCGCAGCGGTTGCACTGGATGCACGCCTCGGCCTTCCATGCGGGCGTCTTCACGGCGATGCCGCGCTTCTCGTAAGCGGTCAGGCCCATGTCGATGACGCCGTCCTCGTAGTCGGCGAAGGCGCTAACGGGCAGGTCGTCGCCCTTCTGGGCGTTGACGGGGCGCAGGATGTTCTCGACCACCGCGGGCACGTTAGCCTCGGCTGCGTTCTCGTCGAGCGGGGCGTCGGCCCAGCTGGCGGGCACGGCGACCTCGACGCACTTCTGCGCGCCCTCATCGATGGCCGCCACGTTCTTGGCCACCACGGCGTCACCCTTGCGCGCGTAGGACTTGCGGGCCGCGTCCTTCATGTAGTCGAGCGCCTCCTCGACGGGCATCAGGCCCGCGATCTGGAAGAACGCCGCCTGCAGCACGGTGTTGATGTGGCTGCCCAGGCCCACGCGCTGCGCAACCTCCACCGCGTCCACGGTGAACAGGCGGATGCCGTTTTGCGCGATGTAGCGCTTCATCTTGCCGGGCAGGTTGGCGTCAAGCTCCTCGGCCGTCCAGCTGGTGTTGAGCAGGAAGGTGCCGCCGGGCTTCACTTCCTGCACCATGTCGTACTGGCGCACGTAGCTTTGGTTGTGGCAGGCCACGAAGTCCGCGCGCTTCACGTAGTAAGTGCTGCGGATGGGCTTCTTCGAAAGGCGAAGGTGGGACTTGGTCACGCCGAAGGACTTCTTCGAGTCGTACTCGAAGTATGCCTGCGCGTACATGTCGGCGCAGTCGCCCAGGATGCGGATGGTGTTGTGGTTCGCGCCCACGGTGCCGTCGCCGCCCAGGCCCCAGAACTTGCAGCTGTAGGTGTCGCCGTCCTCGAAGTCGTCGAGCGGGCGCACGGGAAGCGACAGGTTTGTCACGTCGTCGGTGATGCCGATGGTGAAGCCGCGCTTGGGCTCGGCTGCGGCAAGGTTGTCGAACACGGCCACGATCTGGGCGGTGTCGGTGTCCTTGGACGACAGGCCGTAGCGGCCGCCGATGACCGTCACCTTGCCCGCGCGGTCGCTGTTGGCGATGACGCTGGAAACGTCCAGGAACAGCGGCTCGCCGGCAGATCCCATGCACTTGCAGCGGTCGAGCACCGCGATGCGCTGCACGGTTTCAGGCAGGGCGCCCAGGAAGTGCTTCGCCGAGAACGGGCGGTACAGGTGCACCTGCAAAAAGCCGTAGCGTTTGCCCGTGCCGTCGGCCTGCGCGCGGGCGTTCAGGTAGTCGCACGCCTCCTGCGCGGTTCCTGACACGCTGCCCATGGCCACCACGACATCGGTAGCGTCGGCGGCGCCGTAGTAGTCGAACACGTGGTACTCGCGGCCGGTCACGCCGGCAACCTGGGCCATGACGTCCTCGACCACGTCGGCCAGCTGGTCGTATGCGGTGTTGTTCGCCTCGCGCACCTGGAAGTACACGTCGCCGTTCTGCACGGTGGCGCGCAGCATGGGGTGCTCGGGGTTCAGGGCGCGCGCACGGAAGCGGTCGAGCGCCTCGGCGTCCATGAGCGCGGTCAGCTCCTTGGTGTCGGGCATGTCGATGCGCGACAGCTCATGGGAGGTGCGGAAGCCGTCGAAGAAGTGCATGAACGGGATGCTTCCCTTCACGGCGGCAAGGTGCGCCACGGCGGCCATGTCGGCGGCCTCCTGGACGCTTCCCGAGCTGAGCTGGGCGAACCCGGTGTCACGGCACGCCATGACGTCGGAGTGGTCGCCGAAGATGCTCATGGCGTGGGTGCCCACGGTGCGGCTGGCAACGTGCAGCACGCCTGGCAGGCGCTCGCCGGCGATGCGGTAGAGCACGGGCACCATGAGCATGAGGCCCTGGCTGGACGTGAAGCTGGTGCCCAGGCCGCCGGTCTGCAGCACGCCGTGGATGGCGGCGATGGCGCCGGCCTCGGACTGCATCTCGGTCAGCTGCACGCGCTGGCCGAACATGTTCAGGCGGCCCTGGGCGCTCCAGCGGTCGGTGTGCTCGGCCATGGGCGAGGACGGCGTGATGGGGTAGATGG
Source organism: uncultured Senegalimassilia sp. (assembly GCA_934661765.1). Next base: position 23,871 of record CAKUJT010000008.1, on the reverse strand, counting down.
CCGCCACCTCGGTGAAGTCGTAGGCAACGTGGGCCGCAGCCTGGTTGCCGTCGACGGTTACATAGTTGCTCATTGTGAAGCCCCTCTCCGCAACGATGGTTTGAAAACGCGAGCGGGGGCGCGCAAAACGGCCCCCGCAAAATGTCGGTGTATGGAAGCTGCTACTTCTTCACCAGGTTCTGAAGGCCCAGCTCCTCGACGGCGGCCTCCCTCATCTTGTACTTGAGGATCTTGCCGGCAGCGTTCATGGGGTAGGACTCCACGAACTTGATGTAGCGGGGCACCTTGTGGCGCGCGATGTTGCTCATCATGAACTCGCGGATTTCGGGCTCGGTCATGGCCTCGCCGTCCTTGAGGATGATGCAGGCCAGTGCCTCTTCGCCGTACTTCGCGTCCGGCACGCCCACCACCTGGCAGTCGCTGACCTTGGGGTGCGTGATGACGAAGTCCTCGATCTCCTTCGGGTAGATGTTCTCGCCGCCGCGGATGATCATGTCCTTCAGGCGGCCGGTGGCCACGAAGCAGCCGCGCTCGTCGCGCATGAGCAGGTCGCCGGAGTGCAGCCAACCGTTCTCGTCCACCGTCTTGAAGGTGGCGTCGGGCATCTTGTAGTAGCCCTTCATGATGTTATAGCCGCGCGAACAGAACTCGCCGATCTGGCCGTCAGGCATCTCCTCGCCGGTTTCGGGATCGATGATCTTGCACTGCACGTGCGGGAACGCGTAGCCGACGGTCTCGGTGCGCAGGTCGAGCGGGTCGGTCCAGGCGCTCATGGTGGAACCCGGGGCCGATTCGGTCTGGCCGTACACCGACACGATGCCGGTCATGTTCATCTCGTCGGGCTGCGCGGCGCGCTTCATGAGCTCGGGCGGGCAGCCGGCGCCGGCCATGATGCCGGTGCGCATATGGCTGAAGTCGGTCTTGCGGTAATCGGCGTGGTTGAACATGGCGATGAACATGGTGGGCACGCCGTTGAACGCGGTGACCTTCTCCTGCGTGATGCAGTGCAGCGACGCCTTCGCGCTGAAGTAGGGCATGGGGCACATGGTGGCACCGTGGGTCATGGACGACGTCATGGACAGCGTCATGCCGAAGCAGTGGAACATGGGCACGTGGATCATGAAGCGGTCCGCGGTGGACAGGCCCATGCGGTCGCCGATGCACTTGCCGTCGTTGACCACGTTGCGGTGCGTGAGCATGACGCCCTTGGGGAAGCCCGTGGTGCCCGAGGTGTATTGCATATTGCACACGTCGTCGGGGCGCACCTCGGCGGCCATGCGCTGGATCTTCTCAAGCGGGACCAGCTCGGAGCGCTCCATCGCCTGCTCGAAGTTCAGGCAGCCGGGCATGTCGAAGCCGACGGTGATGACGTTGCGCAGGAAGGGAAGGCGCTTGCAGTGGAGCTGGTCGCCGGGCTTGGTCTCGGCGATCTCGGGGCACAGGTCGTTGATGATCTGGCGGTAGTTGGAGTCCAGCGCGCTGTCGATCATGACCAGCGTGTGCGTGTCGGACTGGCGCAGCAGGTACTCGGCCTCGTGGATCTTGTAAGCGGTGTTCACCGTGACCAACACGGCGCCGATCTTCGTGGCGGCCCAGAAGGTGATGTACCAGGCGGGCACGTTGGTGGCCCAGATGGCAACCTTGCTGCCGGGTTTGACGCCCATCGATACGAGCGCGCGGGCGAACGTATCCACGTCGTCACGGAACTCCTCGTAGGTGCGCGTGTAGTCCAGTGTAGTGTACTTGAAGCAGTACTGGTCGGGGAAGCACTCGACCATCTTGTCGAGCACCTGCGGGAAGGTCAGGTCGATGAGCTCGTCCTTCTTCCACACGTACTCGCCGGTGCCGTCGTGGTTGAGGTAGAGCGTGCGGCGCTTGCCGCGGGTGTCCTCGAACTGCTCCATGTAGTTGACGTAGTGGGGGAAGATGACCTCCATGTCGGTGAGGTCGGCCATCCACGCGGGGTCCCACTCAAGCGACACGAAGCCGTCGTAGTCGATGGAGGACAGCGCGCGAACCACCTCGTCGATGGGCAGGGTGCCTTCGCCCACCAGGTTGAAGGAGCCGTCGTCGTCGGAGTCGCGCATGTGCACATGCTTGACGTAGGCGCCCAGGTTCTTGATGGTGGTCGCCGGGCTTTCGCCGCCCACTCGGTAGACGTTGTGGACGTCCCACAGGGCGCCCAGGTAGTCGCTGGCGTAGCGGTCCATGATGTCGGTCAGGCGCGAGGTGCTGGAGAAGATGCCGCTGGATTCGATCAGCAGCACCACGCCGTGCTCCTCGGCGTAGGGGACCAGCTGGGAAAGCGCCGCGTGGATGGCGTCCTCGTCGTCGTGCTGGACGACCACGCACACCATGCCCACGCTTGCGGCCTGAGCCAGGTCGATAAGGTCCTTGGCGTCCTGAACCTGTTGTTCGCCGGCCGAGATATCGACCGAGGAGTCGAACGCGGGGATGGAAAGGCCCTTGTCGCGCAGGGCGCGGGCCGTTGCCTGCGTGTTGTAGCGGTCAAGCGGGCCGCCCTTGCCGGTGAACGCCGCGTTGGTGATGGGGTTGTGGATCTCGATGCCCGAGAAATCCATTTCAAGGGCGGTGCTTACCAACTCGTCCCAGGAGTGGTCGGCCCAGCCGCGGGTGGAAAAGGAAAGCTTCATTAGTTCTGCTCCTCGTAGGCGATCTTGTTGAGCGCGTTGATGTACGCGCGGATGCTGGACTCGACGATGTCGGTGGAGATGCCGCGGCCGGAATACACCTTGCCGTCGGCGATCAGCTTCACGACCGACTCGCCCATGGCCTCGCGGCCCTCGGTGACGGCCTGGATGCTGAAGTCGTCAAGCTCGTAGTGCTTGCCCACGACCGATTCGATGGACTTGAACGAGGAGTCGATGGGGCCGTCGCCCAGGGACACGGCCTCGATGAGCTCGCCGTTCTTGCGCAGCGAGATGTGCGAGGTTGCCTTGAAGCTCAGGCCGGAGTTGATGACGTAGCCGTCGAGGGTATAGGTGGGGGGCACCTGCAGCGCGGCGGAGGCCACGATGGCGTCCAGCTCGGTGGCGCTCACGCGCTCCTTGCTGGCGGCGATCTTCTTGAAGGCCTCGAACACGGCTTCGGCGTCCTCGTCGGAAAGGCTATAGCCCAGACGCTCGACGTACTGCATGACGGTTGCCTGGTCGTCGCCGGCGGTGAGCACCACGCCTTCGACGGCCTCGGAGACGGTGCCGGTGAACAGGGACGTCTTGGAGCGGTCGTCGCAGCACAGGCGGGAGATCTGGTTCATGGCGCGCTTGAGCTCGGTCACGCGCACCTTGCTCTGGGCACCTAGGGCGTCGGCCTTGGCGGCAAGGATGCGGGCTACGTTGTCGAGCGCGACGACGCCCATGGGGTAGGACGTGGCCTTGACGATGGAGGCGCCGGCCATGACGCCCGCCACGGCGCAGGCGTCGGCCATGTTAAGGTTATTGCAGCACGAGATGCCCAGGTCGATGTCCTTGAGCTGGGGCGCGGCCTGGTACAGGTCGGCGATGAACTGGGCGAACTCCTCGGGGAGCATGGAGCCGGCCGCGTCGCAGACGGTGACCGTCTTGGCGCCGGTGGCGACCACGGCGTCGATGACGCGGGCCAGGTAGGCCACGTCGGTGCGGGTGGCGTCGATGGCCACGAACTCGACGTCGTCGGTGAGCTGGGCGCACTTCGCCACCGCCTCGGCGGCGTCGGCGATCAGCGTATCGGCCTTCTTGCGCTGGATATACTCCATGCAGGAGGGGCTGACGGCCGCTTCCACCTGCAGGCGGACATGCTTCGCGCCCTTCGCGGCGTTCCAGACGGCCTGGATACTGTCCTCGTCCATCTTCACCGGCACGGCGAGCGTGCTGTTCTTCACCAGGGAGGCGATGGACTTGATTCGCAAGCTGTCTACCTTGGAGGACTCGATACCCTCGACCTCGATGGAGCCCACGCCGATACGGTCTAGGATCTTCACGATTTCTAGCTTTTCCTTAAAGGATAGGGAAAGCGCCTTGGAGGCGATTGCCTCCCTCATCGTGATGTCGCTGACGCGTATGTCTCTCATGTGTGACTCCTGACCTACTATGCGAACGTGTTCTTCTTTGAAGATGCTGCTCAGCGGTTGATTGCAGCACCAGCAGGTGGCCGAACGCCTGCCAAATGCTAAGAAGATAGATTATCGCAACTTATAACGTATCAAGCTGCATAACTACGGCATTGTCGTAAATTAATGAAGAGTTAATACAGCAGCGCGGATGTGACCGCAGGTGGTATCCGCAGATTGCGAAAAGTGTGGGTTCGAATGCCCGGGAGGGGCGGAAGACGAGGGGTGCGAGGGTTCGACACCAGGGAGTTGTAGGGATGCCGGAATATCGGGTTTTGGTTGGGAATCGCCCTTTACCGTGTCCTGCTCCTTTGCTGAAGAAAGGCTTGTTGACGTGGCATTTCTTGATTATCGGGAGGTTCGCCCCACGTGTCCGTTCTGCCTTTTGGGGAGTTGATGCAACCGGTGGTAGGGGGCCTGCCATGGGGAGGGGCGGACACCCCTTGACATACGGTTTTTCGCGTGATATTTTTCATATCGGCAAAATCATCGAAAGGTGATGACGCAAAGCTATAGGGCCTGAAATGGCAGCCAGTTGCACAGTTCCCCTTTCGGGGAGCCACTGCAGCTGGCTGCTTTTTATTTCTCCAGTTCAGCTTGCAGGTTTTGCTCGCCTTGCGTTGTTGGCGAGCGGGGGTCATAAGCATTGGAACGCGAACCTATGGAGAAGGACTATGACGACTGAGACGACCGCTGAGACCACGACCGAGATCGACGACGACATCACGCTTGCGGACGGCAAGCGCACGCTGACGAACTCGCAGCTGCTTATCCTGGGCTTTATCGCCTCCTACGGCGCGGCGGGTTGCTCCGAGTCCAAGCGTGATATCGCCGAAGCGCTGCAGGTCAGCCTGAAGACCGTCGACCGCGCCATCCTGCGTCTGCGCAAGGAGGGCTTCATCATCTCGGTTGCCCGCTATGCGGAAAACGGCATGCGCCTGAGCAATACCTACCACGTGCCCACGCCGGAGGCGAAAGACGAGCAGCTGCACGCGATCGCCGGGTAAGACAACCCTAGCGGACAGGGCGCGTTGCGACGTAGTTGCAAATATAGTAAGGGTTTGCGGACGGTTCCGCGCCCCTGAAAGCGAAGAGCCTGATTCCAGATGGGATCAGGCTCTTCGTGTTTTGCGATTCGGTCCCGCAAAGCGCTTTGGTTTTGCGGGACCGTGCGTTTTAAGCGTGTGCTAGAAGCGCAGGCTGAGGCAGGACAGGCCGCCGTCGATCTTGCGGTACTCGGAGGTATCCACCACCAGGGTCTTGTAGCCCAGGTCCTGGACGGCCTTGAGCACGGTGGGGTAGCCCTCGGCCACGATAACGGTGCCGTTGACCCAGATGCAGTTCGCGCCGTAAGCCTCGTCCTCGGGTACGACCACCTTGTTGTACTTGGCGAAGTCGGGCTTGTCGATGAACTCACCGGACACCAGCATGTTGTTGTCCTCGATGTAGTTCACGCCGGTCTTGAGATGCAGGACCTCCTCCAGCGGGACCTCGGAGCCTTCCAGGCCCCAACCGGCCAGGATCTCGCAGAACTGGCGGATGCCCTCTTCGTTGGTGCGGGCGGAGCGGCCCACGTAGAAGTGGTCGCCCACCATCATGACGTCGCCGCCGTCAAGGGTGCCGGGGGAGACGATGTGCTTGACGTGCTCGTCGTCGAAGAAGCGACGGACCACGGGCTCGATCTCGTCCTTCTCACCGTTACGGCTGTCAGCGCCGGGGTTGGTGATGATGGCGCCGCAGCGGGTGATAACGGCCGGGTCCTCGACGAAGCAGCTGTCCGGGAACTGCTCGAGGGCAGGCAGGACGGTGACGTCGACGCCGCACTGCTCGAGGGCATGCTCGTAGTCGTAGTGCTCCTCGATGGCGCGCTCGTAGATGGGCTGGCCCAGCTCGGGAGCGCTGGTGATGCCGTCGCACAGCGACTTACCAGGGCGGCGGATGATGACATGGTTGAACTTCGTCATGCTTCTCTCTCCTTGGGTGCATGTTGCCGGCGCGCATTGCAGCTGCTTGTCGCGCGGCACGTTCGTTGGGATAAAAGATAGCTGCTTCCTTGGGCATTATAGCCCCGAAGCCGGCGAAACGAGCCGGAAACAATGTGTTGCCCGCGGCGGACTTAATGTCGGGGGCCTGGGGCAGTCGTGTTTGACGCCGGCGAGCTCGCCGGCGCGGGGCCGAAATGCCATCAGCTGGGTAAGGGTGGACATGGTATCGAGGGCACGAACTTGTTGCGTCTAGTTAGGGAAATCGGTTAACCCGCTGTGATGCCCGCAGGTCAGCGGGCTATTCGGCCGCGGTTTCGCTTGGCGGGCTTTCCCGATGCGGGGCTTTCGCCACCCGAAGATCCACCGGTTGCGGAGTCGGCCACGGCCGCTTCGCCGCCTTTGTCGCCGAGTTGGGTTGCCACGATGGAGCCGAAGATGAGCACGAAGCCTACCGCCATGCGGACCGTGAGCACCTCGCCGAAGAACGCCACGCTGAACAGCGCGCAGAACACGCTTTCAAGCGAGCAGAGCAGGCCGGCCTCGGAAGGGGACACGTGAGCTTGCGCCAGATTCTGCGCTACGGCGCCGAAGGCCGCCGAGAGCATGGCCACGTAAGTCATGGCGCCTATGAACTCGGGCGTGGTCACTTGCGCCGCCGTGGGCATGGGTTGCGTGGTCAGGGCGAGCAACAGGGCCAGGGTCCCGGCGGTGAACTGCTGGATGACGGTGATGGTCAGGACGTCGTTGTCGCGCATGACCAGGCCGATGATCACGATCTCGGCGCCGTAGAGGAACGCCGAGGCGATGCTGACGCCGTCGCCTAAGCTGATGGAGAAGCCCTCGGTCAGCGACACCAGCCCGATGCCGACGGTGCAGATGGCCGCGGCGATAAGGGTTTTCGCGGGCGGGCGGCGGCGGGAGACAACCCACCAGATGAATGGCACGGTCAGGCAGTAGCACGCGCTCAAAAAGGCGTTCTTCGAGGGCGTGGTCAGGCCCAGGCCCAGAAACTGCGTCCAGAAGCCCACGAACGTGGCCACGCCGATGATCAGCCCTGCCTTCAACGTTTTGCGGCAGAAATTGCGCTTGAGGTGGGGAAACAAGAGGATGACCAGCACGATGCCCGCCCCAAGGAAGCGGATAGCGGTGAACCACGTGGCGCCCACGGTTGCGATGGCGCTTTTGCCGATCACGAAGCCCAAGCCCCAAACCGCGGCCGCCGTCATGAGGATGAGGCGGTATACGTTCAGCGGGTACTGCTTGTCGGGGACGCCCATGATGGCTCACGCTCCTGGCAACTCGGAAAAACCGTTCAGATTGAACAGTATGCACGGCGCATCCAACAGTTCAAGGCCTTTGGGGGAAATGATCTCCGAAACCTCCTCCAATGTCCCCATACCCCCAGGCATGACGTGGAGGGATTGCGTTGATTCGGTGCCCTCAGTGACGAAGCGGCGTGCGCGAGGCGACTATTGCGCGCGAACGATGTTTTGATAGCCGGTGCCCCAGGTTGCCATGCTGTCGATGATGGGGCGCATGGTTTCGCCCAGCTCGCTTAGAGCGTATTCGGTATGCGGCGGGATCTCGGGGAAAACGGTGCGCGTGACAAGGCCGTCCTTCTCCAGCGCGCGCAGGTTGTCCGTGAGCACCTTTTCGCTGATGCCGGGAATGGCTCGTCGCAGTTCGCTGAAGCGGAAGGGTTTGTCCATGAGCTGCTGGATGATGAAGATCTTCCATTTGTTGCCGATGAGCATGAGCGTGGTGGCAACGGGGCAGGGTGGCATTTCTTCCTTGGTGAGCACGAGCGTTTCCTTTCGCGCAGGTCAAAGCCTACTTACATAAAGGTGGGTACCTAATAGATTAGTGGCTACTTCCGGATTCGACGTTTGTTTCGGACAATCATTATAGACGCCCGCCAAGGAGGCGTCACGAATGAGAAGGAGAAGAAAATGAGCAATCTGGACAACGTCGTTTCCGGCGCTTGCGGCACCACCGATCCCGCCCCGGCTTGCGGCACCACCGATCCCGCCCCGGCTTGCGGCACCGCCTGCGGCTCCGCCGACCCAAAGGCCGCCCCGGCTTGCGGTTCTGCCGACCCGGCGCCGGCTTGCGGCTCTGCCGATCCCGCGTCCGCTTGCGGCACGAAGGATCCCGAATAGCGCAATCGGGTTCTGCTGAACCACAGCTGCACGGGGCGCGGCCGGGGTCCAACCGCCCCGCCCGCGCCCCGCTGCGCGGGCGCTTACAGTCGGCGATCAGCTCGGCCTGTCCGCGCACTGTACATTGCGCGGACAAGCCGGGCCCATTGACCGGACCGCAGCAGGCCCGCACGTAGACTCTGATGGAAACCGCCCCGTAATCCCCGTCGAAAGGCCAGATCATGAACCTGCAAACCTGTCTTGAGAAGCTCAAGCTCATTGGCACGCTCGATTTTGCGAACGTGGCCGAGGACGGGTCGCCCCAGGTGCGCTGCATCAGCGCGCTGCATTATGAGCCCGATGCCGTGTACTTCCTCACCTCGCGCGGCAAGCCGTTCGCACGCGACCTTGCCCGTGATGGGCGCGTGCAGGCCGTGGGGCGCACGCGCTTCAACGAGATGCTGCGGCTGTCGGGTACCGCACGGGAGGTTGCGGGCGCCGAGGGCGTGCGCATTCGCGACCTCATCTATGCCGAGCAGCCCTATCTAGCGAACGTTTACCCTGGTCAAACGCGCGATATCAACGTGATTTTCGAAATCTGCGACGTGTCCATCGAGTACTTCAACCTGGGCGTGCATCCGATCTTCCGCGAAACCTATCGCTTGGATGGGAATGTGGCGCAGGCTCGCGGCTATCGCATCACCGACGCGTGCATCGGCTGCGGGACGTGCCAAGGCGTGTGCCCGCAGGGGGTTATCGAGGAAGGTGAACCCGGCGAGCCGTTCCGCATCCGTGCGCAGAACTGCCTGCATTGCGGCGCGTGCTTCGAGGCTTGTCCCGTTGACGCTATCGAACGCGTAGGGGAGTAGGCCGACCGTGGGCTCGGCGATGTGCCGCCGCGACGGATGCGTCGCCTGGCCCGGAAGCCGATCGCGCACGAGACGAATCCGGCACGCGGTCAAACTGCGTTTCGGGGAACGCGAACACGAACGGAAAGGAGCAGCATAGCCATGCAACATGATCAGAAACCCGAGCAGCACGAGCAGGAATCGAAATCGGTCACAACCGGTCACCGCAATGTGCAACTCTCACAGGACTTGCGTCCTACCTTCGCCTTCCAATGGCATATCACCGACGAATGCGATCAACGCTGCAAGCACTGCTATCTGTTCAGCGAAGATGCTCGCATGGGGTGCGTGTCCATGACATGGGACGACATGCTGCATGTGCTGGACAGCTGCTATGACCTGTGCGAGCGCATGGGCCGCCAGCCCTACTTCTACATCACCGGCGGCGACCCCATCCTGCATCGCGACTTCTGGCGTTTAGCTGAGGAGCTGCATACGCGCGGGGCCATGTGGTGCATCATGGGCAACCCGTTCCATCTGACCGACGGGGTATGCCGCCGCATGCGCGAGCTTGGTTGCCGCAAATATCAGCTGAGTTTGGACGGATCGAACGCCGCCACCCACGACCTGTTCCGCAAACCCGGCAGCTTCGACGACACGCTGCGCGCGGCGGCATGCATCAAGCGCTCGGGCATGTGGTTGGCGCTCATGAGCACCGTGAGCAGCATGAACGCGGCTGAGCTGCCCGACATGATCGAACTGGCGGCCCGTATCGAGGCCGATGTGTTCGCCTTCGGGCGCTATTGCCCCACGAAGGGCCAGCGTCTCGAGGAGTTCCATATGGAGCCGCTCGAGTACCGCGCGCTCCTGGTAGCGTGCCAGGAGCGCATCGATGAGCTGCGGGCAGCGGGCTGCAAGACGACGTTCCAGAAGAAGGATCATCTGTGGACGTTGCTCGACTGGGAGCAGGGCCGCTTCCGCATCCCGGAAGGCGCGCAGTGCGGCAAGGTCTATGACGGCTGCCATTGCGGTATCGCGCACATGACCGTGCTGCCGACCGGCGACGTCTACGCGTGCCGTCGCATGGAGAGCAAGATCGGCAACGTGCACGAAGCCAGCATGTACGACCTGTTCATGGGACAGAATATGGAAGCGCATCGCGAGTTTTCGAAGTTCGAGAAGTGCAGCCGTTGCGAGCTGGCGGGATGGTGCCGGGGTTGTCCGGCGGTAGCTGCCGGCTACACCGGCAACATGTACGCGCCCGACCCGCAATGTTGGAAGGAATTTGATTAACATGCTGACCGGATCGACGGCGCAACGTTTTGCCATGGCGCGCGAAATCGAACGCCTGGCCGAGGCGCTCGAGAACGCCGATGCCGTGCTGGTAGGTGCGGGCGCCGGGTTGTCCACAGCGGCAGGCTTTACGTACTCTGGTGCGCGCTTCGAGCAGCACTTCGCCGATTTTCGCGAACGCTACGGTTTCACCGATATGTATTCGGGAGGCTTCTACCCTTACGCCACGCCCGAGGAGCGGTGGGCGTTTTGGAGTCGCTACATCATGGTAAACCGCTACGATGCGGGCGCGAACCCGCTGTACGTTCAGCTGCGCGAGCTGCTTGCGGGGCGCGACTATTTTGTGCTGACCACCAACGTGGACCATCAGTTTCAGCTGGCGGGGTTCGACAAGCAGCGCCTGTTCTATACGCAGGGCGACTATGGGTTGTTCCAGTGCAGCAAGCCCTGCTGCCGTGAGACGTTTGATAACGAAGATGCAGTTCGTGCCATGTTCGAGCAGCAACGCGACATGCGCATCCCCGGCGAGCTGGTCCCGCGCTGCCCGCATTGCGGCGCGGAGATGGCCACCAATCTGCGTGCCGACGACGCGTTCGTTCAGGATGATGGCTGGTGTGCGGCGGCGGCGCGTTATCGCGACTTCGAGCGTCGCCATAGGGGCATGCGGGTTCTCTACCTGGAGCTTGGCGTGGGATATAACACGCCCGCAATCATCAAGTACCCGTTCTGGCGTGCAACCTTGGAAAACCCGCAGGCCACGTATGCCTGCCTGAACATGGGTGAGGCTTTAGCCCCGAAGGAGATCGCCGAACGTTCCATCTGCTTGAACGCCGACTTGGCTGAAACGCTAACGCAGCTTGAAGCGGCGTCAGCAGGCTAGCAGGCGCCGAAACGCTTGGGCTTCGGCGCCTTCGCAAAACTATCCCTTTACCAGGGAAAACGCTTCCTAGAAATTGACGTTGCCGACCTCGGAGAGCTTCAGGTCGGGGTTGTGGTCGATGGCCCAGTTCACGTTCCAGGAGTTCGTGAACAACAGCAGCCTGCCGCCGCGCATGTCCTCGACCAGCTTGGTGTCGCGCGTGATGTTCAGGCGCGAGGTGTCCAGCTCGTTGAGGTCGTTGGCGATCCAGCGGATGTCGGTGTAGGGCATGCCCTGGCGACGCACTTCCACGCCGTATTCGTTCTTCAGGCGCGTCTCGAGCACGTCGAGCTGCAGCACGCCGACGACGCCGCAGATGACGCTTTCCATGCCGAAACCGGGCTCGCGGAAGATCTGCACGGCGCCTTCCTGGGCCAGCTCATGCATGCCCTTCACGAACTGCTTGCGCTTGAGCGTGTTCACCTGCGTGATGCGCGCGAAATGCTCCGGCGAGAACGTGGGGATGGGCGGGAACTGCACGTGTTCTCCCTTGCACACCGTGTCGCCGATGCTGAAGATGCCGGGGTCGAACAGGCCCACGATGTCGCCGGCGTACGCCTCGTCGACCGTTGCGCGGTCGTCGGCCATGAGCGACGTGCCCGTTGCCAGCTTCAGCTTCTTGCCACCCTGCACGTGGAACGCCTCCATGCCGCGCTCGAACTTGCCCGAGCAGATGCGCACGAACGCGATGCGGTCGCGGTGGTTTTTGTCCATGTTCGCCTGGATCTTGAACACGAAGCCTGCGAACTCCTTGCGCTGCGGGTCGACCAGGTCGCCCGAAAGCGTATCGGTGTAGGGCAGCGGGGCGGGGGCCAGGCGCAGGAACTCCTTCAGGAACGGCTCCACGCCGAAGTTGGTAAGCGCCGAGCCGAAGAACACCGGCGACAGCTTGCCTGCGCGCACCGCATCCAAGTCGAACTCGTCGGCGGCGCCGTCGAGCAGCTCGATGTCGTCCATGAGGTTCTGGTGGTTGTCGGAGCCGATGAGCTCGTCAAGGGCGGCGTCTCCCAGCTCGGCCTCGATCTCGGCAACCTTCTTGGCGGAGTTGCCGCGGCCCTCGCCGTCGAAGGCGATAACGTTGCGCGTTTGGCGGTCGAACACGCCGCGGAACGTGCGGCCGTTGCCGATGGGCCAGTTCATGGGGTAGGTGCCGATGCCGAGCACCGTTTCGATCTCTTCCATGAGCTCGAACGGGTCGCGGCTTTCGCGGTCCATCTTGTTCACGAACGTGAAGATGGGAATGTGGCGCAGCGTGCACACCTTGAACAGCTTCTTCGTCTGCGCCTCGACGCCCTTGGCGGCGTCGATAACCATGACGGCGGCGTCAGCGGCCATGAGCGTGCGGTACGTGTCCTCGGAAAAGTCCTGGTGGCCGGGGGTGTCAAGGATGTTGACGCAGCAGCCGTCGTGCTCGAACTGCAGCACGGAGGAGGTGACGGAGATGCCGCGCTCCTTCTCGATGTCCATCCAGTCGGAAACGGCGTGCTTCGAGCTTGCCTTTCCCTTGACCGAGCCGGCGGTCTGGATGCTGCCTGAATACAGCAGCAGCTTCTCCGTCAGCGTGGTTTTGCCCGCGTCGGGGTGCGAGATGATCGCGAACGTGCGACGCGACGCGATGTGTTCTGCCAGCGTTGGCATGGCGTTCCTTTCCGCAAAACGGCCGATGACGCGCCGCGTGGCGCACTGTCAGCCGATGTGGTTTGAGCGTAACTAAATTAGTATAGCGGCGAAAAGGGAAGCGGGGAAGCGATTCCGCGGAATCCCCAGGTTGCGTTTGGGCGGGGGCGGGTGCCTGATTTGCAACCTCATCCGAACACTTCGATAGTAGGGAGCGCCGCGGAAAAGGGAGGGCGCACTTTGGCGCCGAGCCGAGCCCATTGCTCGCCGTCTTGCTGATCGGGCGCCGAGGGCTTGCCCCGCCTAGCGCTCTTTTGCCAGATAGCGCAGGCGTTCGGCTTCGCGGTCGCGGGCATCGGATGCGCAGGCGGCGGCGAAGGGGACGTTCTCCGGGTCGAGGCATTGCTCGATCGGCACGCTGACCGGGTGGAACAGCACCTGGACGTTCTTCCCGCGGTCGGCCGCCAAGTTTTCGAACGCGTCCAGAAGCGGCCAATCCACCGTGTCCATGGCGCCCGAGAGCACCACGCCGCAGAACAGCGGGACCTCGCAGGCCGCGGGCATCTTGCCGCGGTTCTTGCGCCAGAGCCACGTGATGAGCGCGTCCTTCGCCAGGTTAACGGGAGGCATGTTGCTGCCGGCGGCACGGTGCGGCGCCAAGGGCTCGATGGGGCAGCGCAGGTGCGTGACCGTGACGCCCAGCTCGGCCACGGCCTGGGAAAGCGCGTCGAACACGGCCGGGACCGCATGCGTATGTTGATGGCTATCCACACGCATCGTGCGTTTCATCTGGGGAAATGCGGTCAGGTAGCGCTGGAGCTGCGCAACGCATTCGCGCTGGAGCTGCTGGCGGAACGCCCAGCGCTGCGCGCCCATCGACAGCTTCCAAAGGCCGACGAAGTCGTTCGCGAACGTACCGCGCTGGTTCACCAGCAGGGGCACTTCCGCAACGGGTGCGCACGGGCGGCCCTCTACCAGATTCAGGTGCAGCGCCATGGCCAGCTTGCCGGATTCCACGTAGGGGCGCGCCATTTCAGCCGCCGCTTCGAAGGCGGGGCTGTTCGCGAAAATGCTGACCGACGACAGCGCGCCCTGGCCGCCGCAAACCTGCGACAGCTTGAGGATGTCAGCCGCCTGCTGCTCGGTGATGCCGTAGTCGTCCGCATGGAACGTGACGCTCATATTCGCCCCTCTTACCTTATCTACCTGCGGTTATGAAAACCCTAGGGTAGCCCCGGGGTTTTTCTACGCAGGTTATTCCCGCTTGTGCATGCAATGTTAGACTAGCAGCGCATTATGACAGGTTTCTAGGCGAAGGCAAACAACATGAAGCTCTCACGCGGCGCGCACGTACGTTTATCATCAAGCGCGTTCCATATCCTCCTGCTTGTCGCGGGTGCCGCCTTCCTGCTCACCGACGCGTTCCACGGCAACGTGTGGTTCGATGAAAGCTACTCGGTGGGCATCGCGAACCACAGTTTCGCCGACATTTGGTACTACAGTTCTGGAGACGTGCATCCCGTGCTGATTTACTGGGCGCTGCACGTGCTGAACCTGGTGTTCGGGCCGAACATCACCATATATCGCCTGTTCACCGTGGCTGGCGCTATCGCCATGGCGGTGCTGGGCTACACCCACATCCGTCGCGACGCCGGCTGGGCGACCGGCGTGCTGTTCAGCTTCTTCGCCCTGTTCACGCCTTATATTTCGTTGATGGCCGTTGAGATTCGCATGTACTCATGGGCCACGTTCGCGGTGATGCTGTGCTTCATCTACGCCATGCGCATCATCGGCACGCAGCTGGCAACGCCGCCGGTGCAAATCGCAGAAGCTGCACGGGGGCTGAAGTGCTGGGCGGGCACGCCGCGGCGCTGGTGGATCACGTGCTTCGCTTCCAGCCTTGCCTGCGCGTACCTGCATTATTTCGGCGCCATGTCGGCGTTCATGATCAACGTCGTGCTGCTGTTCGCCCTTGGGGCGCGTGCCTGGCGGCATCGCAAGCACGGGCCTCATCCGCTGCCTGAGCAGGCCGTTCGCGCGGGTGCCCCGTTGCGCGTGCTGATCATCGGCTGCGTCGTGCAGGTGGCGCTGTACCTGCCGTGGATCATCACCGCCGTGACCAGCCAGATGGGCGTCGTGGGCGGCACGTACTGGGCGAAGATCGTGTTCCCGACCACGTACATCGAGCTGGCCACGTACGCGTTTCTGACCAGCCCCTTATCGTTTGCCGCGCGCGGCAGCTACGGCGTGGTGCCGCAGGTGATCGTACAGGGCATCGGCTATGCGGCCGTGGTGGTGCTGGCGTTCTTGATCGCGTGGGCGGCGCGTTGGGCCACGTGGCGCATCGGACTGCACCGCGCAGCGCGCAAGCAGCAGATCGCAGCGGCGAAGGCGCAGCGCGAAGGCCGGGCTGCGGCGACTGCGGCAAAGCCCGGCGAGGGTGCGGCTCCGTGCTCGAACGCCGGCGCAGGTCCCGACACTGACGCGAACGGGCATTTCGCCCCCGCTTCGAGCGCCTGCCCCGTGAAGCACCTGCGTTTGAAGCGCTTCTACGCGTGGCTGGTTTCCGAGCCCGTTGCGCCGGTGATTGCGGCGCTGGTGGTGTACTTCGGCGTGTTCGCCATTTCCTGGACGGCGTCGATGGTCATGAACTCCATGATCTTGTATTACCGCTACCTGTTCGTGGCCATCGGCCCGCTGCTGTTCGCCATTGCAGCGGTGCTGTCGCATGTGCGCACGAAACCGCTGGTGGCAGGCGTGGTGGCAGTCACGCTGGCGGCTTCCGTGGTGAATCAGGCGCTGCTTGTGCGCGACGACTACGACCCGGCCAACAACGTTCCCGTACAGCAGTTCCGCGAGACGATCGACCGCGTTGCCGACCAGAACGGCGGCCAGTCGCCCCTGGTGGTTTCCACCGACATCGGCTACATGGGCGTCACGTCGGTCATGTGCCCCGACATCCCGCAAACCTATATGGACTGGCAAAAGGGCAACTGGGACCGCGCGTACATGGCGTACTCGCCCACGCTTGTGAGCAAGATGAGCTGGGAGATCATCTTCAACAATTTCCATGGCACGTTCATTTGCCTGGGACAGGCGCAAAACGACAGCCTGCCGCGCGACATTTCCGACCTCAGCCAAAAAGACGGCTTCAACCTGGTGGAATACCACACCTACTACCGCCCTTACGAACGCACCTGGATGACCATCGCCGTGATGACCAAGTCGTAGACCTGTGCGCTGCAAAGTTTCAGGCATATCGACTGCATGCAGGTAAGTCTTGTTTTCGCCGGAATCGGCGGAAAACGCCTTCGGTATGGCGAAGTTGGGACGCTGCGAGGCTCGGGCGATAGTCGTTCGGGCATTTGTTATGATGGTGCGTTGGAATCGATGCAGGTCCTTGGCTGCGTCCGCGCTTTCTGCGCGGTTGCGGCCGGGGCGCTTATATATGCAAGGAAGTTGGTACGTATGGCGTTTATGCTGGGCTGCGAGAAAGTGCGCGTGGATTTCCCCACGAAAACGGTGTTCGAAAGCGTGTCGCTGGGCGTTGACGAAGGCGATCGCATCGGCATCGTGGGCCGCAACGGCGACGGCAAGTCCACGCTGCTGTCAGTGATGGCGGGCATGCTCGAGCCTGACGAGGGCCGCGTGCTGCGCAACGGCGCTGTGCGCGTGGGCGTGCTGGGGCAGTTCGACAAGCTGAACGACGACGACACCGTCGAGTGCGCCGTGGTGGGCGACATCCCCGAGTACGAATGGGCCGGCGACGCGCGCATCCGCGACATCATCGCGGGCCTTGCCAGCGATATCCCTTGGGACGCGAAGGTGGGCACGCTTTCCGGCGGCCAGCGCCGCCGCGTCGACCTGGTGCGCCTGCTCATCGGCGACTGGGACATCTTGGCGCTTGACGAGCCCACCAACCACCTGGACGTTCGCGCCATCACCTGGCTGGCGAACCATCTGAAGAACCGCTGGCGTGCCGGCCAGGGCGCATTGCTGGTGGTCACGCACGACCGCTGGTTCTTGGACGAAGTCTGCACGCGCATGTGGGAGGTGCACGACCGCGTGGTCGAGCCGTTCGAAGGCGGCTTCTCTGCTTATATCCTGCAGCGCGTCGAGCGCGATCGCTTGGCGGCCTTGGCCGAGGAAAAGCGGCAGAACGCCCTGCGCCGCGAGCTTGCCTGGCTGGCGCGCGGCCCGAAGGCCCGCGGCACGAAGCCGAAGTTCCGCGTGGACGCTGCACACGAGCTGATCGCCGACGTGCCTCCACTGCGCAACGAGCTGGAACTCAAGCGCATGGCCATGGCGCGCCTGGGCAAGCAGGTGGTGGAGCTGAAGAACGTCACGGTGCGCTTTGACGGCAAGCCCGCGCCCGTGCTCGACGGCGTGGACTGGATTATCGGGCCTGGCGACCGCTACGGCATCGTCGGCGCCAACGGCGTGGGCAAAACCACGCTTTTGAAGGTGATTCAGGGTGTGCAGGCGCCCACGTCGGGCTTCGTGAAGATCGGCAAAACGGTGAAGTTCGCGGTGCTGTCGCAGCATCTGGACAACCTCACCCGCTTCGGCGACGACCGCGTTCGCCAGGTGATCAGCAACTACACGCGCCGCATGATGCTCGACGGCAAGGAAATGACGCCCGCGCAGCTGCTGGAGAAGCTGGGCTTCTCGCGCGCTGATCTCAACGAGCCGGTGTGCGACCTGTCCGGCGGCCAGAAACGCCGCCTGGCGCTTATGCTCATCTTGCTGGACGAGCCCAACGTGCTCATCTTGGACGAGCCGGGCAACGACATGGATACCGACATGCTGGCCGCCATCGAGGAGCTGCTGGACGCATGGCCGGGCACGCTGCTTTTGGTCACGCACGACCGTTTCCTGATGGAGCGCGTTACCGATCATCAGTTCGCCCTGGTAGATGGGCGTATCCGCCACTTGCCGCGCGGTGTTGAGGAGTATCTGGAGATGTCGGCACGCGCACCGAAGCCGGTTGCGCACGCAAAGGCGCCGCAGGGCGCAGCGGTGGGCGAAACCGCGAAGGATGCCGCTGCCGGCGATGGCCCGCAGCTTTCCGGCGGCGAGATCCGCGAGCTGAAGAAGCGCATGCGCAGCTGCGAGAACAAGACGAACACGCTGCGTGGCAAGATCGAGCAAGCGCAGGCCGACATGGCAGCCGCCGACCCGTCGGATTTCGAGGCGCTCGGCAAGTTCCAGCAGCAGATCGACGACTTCCAAGCCCAAATCGACGAGCTCGACGAGCAATGGCTCGAAGCCGCAGAGGCGCTAGGGGAGTAGAGCACGCAAAAGCGCCTCGGACCGCAGATGCCCGAGGCGCTTTCGATATTCCACCGGAGGGGTCCGGATAGAATCGGAGGGAAGTAGTTGGCCGATTCGGCCACATGAACGCCCTTTCTTGTCCAATTCAAAAGACAGATTGGGCTAGAGGGGAGACACGGTGAACGCACCTCCGTCCCCCTGTTCAGGGTTACGGGCGCAGACCCATGCCGCCTTCGAGCGTGATGGTTTCGCCGCTCATGAACTTGAAGTCGGGACCGCACAGCTGCACGACAGCGCGACCGATCTCGGTCTCGACGTTGCCGTAGTGACCCATCGGAGGCATGTGCACGTTGGCCTCGTAGGCCTCGGGGTACTGCTCCTTGAAGTTCTCGAGCGCAGCGGTCCAAGCTAGCGGGCAGACCACGTTGGCGTTGATGCCGTCGGGACCCCACTCGGTGGCGGCGACGCGCGTCAGGCCGCGGATGCCTTCCTTAGCTGCGGCGTAAGCGCACTGGCCGTAGTTGCCGAACAGACCGGCGCCGCTGGCGAAGTTCACCACGGAGCCCTTCGTCTCCTTCAGGTACGGGTAGCACGCCTGCATGTAGTAGAAGGCCGCGTACAGGCCGGAATACAACGCCAGGTCGAACTGGGCGGTGGTGTGGTCGGCGATGGTGACGCCGGAAGCGGAGGCCTGGGCGTTGTTCACCAGCGCGTCGATGCGTCCGAACTCGGCCATGACCTGGTCGACGGCGGCTTGCACAACAGCCTGGTTATCAGC
The DNA here is from genome assembly GCA_934661765.1 of uncultured Senegalimassilia sp. Next base: position 4,911 of record CAKUJT010000008.1, on the reverse strand, counting down.
CTGGGCGTTCACGTCGGCCTGGATGGGCAGCACGCGGATGCCGTACTCGCCCTCAAGACGCTCCTTGGCGGCTTCGAGCTTCTTCACGTTACGGCCGGTGATGGCAAGGTTTGCGCCCTCTTTGGCGAAGGCGGTGGCGATGCCGAACCCGATGGAGCCCGCGGAACCGTCCTTCAGCGCTGCAAAGCCCGCGCCGGTGATGATGATGGTTTTGCCGGTGAAGTAACCCATGTTCGTCTCCCGTCTTCGTGTGCCCTTGGCGTAAATGAAAATGGCCGCAACGGCCAAGGAATCGTTGCGGCCTGATTTAATGAGCAACAAAAGTGTAATCGCTATTTGGTTTGGTCAAAAGAACCAAAACAGTGATAGTTTTACGTACCAGATAGACCAGTTGCACTGGTGCGTTCAACCGCTCAAACCAGCCGTTCCCTTTGCAAGCGCACCGAAACAGGCGCTTTTGGGGCCGTACGCGAAAGGATCAGCCCATGTCGGCATCTCAGCAGGCAGGTATGCTTACGTACGATTTGCGCTCGCGCGGCACCAGTTCGCTTTACGAATTCCTATACCAGTCCATTCGCGAGGACATCGCGCGCGGCCGAATCCCCTGCGGAACGAAGCTGCCCTCCAAGCGCAACCTTGCCCAACATCTCGACATTGGCGTTGCGACGGTCACGGCCGCATACGACCAGCTGATTACAGAAGGGTTCGTACGCACCGAGCAGCGCCGCGGCTATTTCGTGGAGGACGTGTCCGAGTTCCGGTGTAAGTCGGTTGCATCGCAGGTCAAAGGTTCATATGGCGAAGACCCGGAGTACTTCGTCGACTTGAAGGCTAACCGTACGAGCGTGTCGTTGTTCCCGGCTACGGTGTGGGGGCGGTATATGCGCGAGGCGCTTTCGCTTCCCAGCGACAATCTTCTGCGGTCGATCCCGTTCAACGGCCTGCCCGAGCTGCGTCGCGCCATCGCGTCGTACTTGCGGCGCACGCGCGGTATGGACGTTTCGCCCGACTGCATCATCATCGGTGCGGGCAGCGAGTATCTGTACGGCCGCCTGCTGCAAATGCTCGGGCCCACCACCACGTTCGCCATGGAAAACCCCGGCTATCGCAAGTTCGCCGCCATCTCCAAGGCGTTCGGCAATCCCTGGCGGCCGGTCCCCATCGATGAATCGGGCCTGCGGGTGGATGAGCTTGAGGAATCGGGTGCCGACGTGGTGCACGTTTCGCCGGCAAACCATTTCCCCACGGGCATCGTCATGCCCATCAAACGGCGCCTGGAGCTGTTCGAGTGGGCGAACCGCGCGCGCAAACGCTACATCATCGAGGATGACTACGACAGCGAGTTCCGCTATAGCGGCCGCCTGATCATGCCGCTATTTGCCGACGACGCATCTGACAAGGTGATTTACCTGAACGCCTTCTCGAAAACCATGGTGCCCAGCCTGCGCATCAGCTACATGGTGCTGCCGCCGAAGCTGCTGGCGCGCTACGTGGACACCATGAGCTTCTATTCGTGCACGGTTTCCAGTTTCGAACAGTACGCGTTGGCACGCTTTATCGACGAGGGCCACTTGGAGCGACACATCAACCGCACGCGCAACTTCTACCGTCGCCAACGCGAGGCGGTTTTGCGGGAGATCGCGCAATCGCCGCTGGCGGAAATCTCGCACGTCGAGGAACGAAACGCGGGCACGCACTTCTTGCTGTATGTACGCACGAGCCTTACGCACGACCAGGTCAGGCAGCGCGGCGTGAAGCAAGGGCTCAACATCTCGCTGTTCAACGACTACCTGCTGCGCGACGGCGACGGTTTGAGCGAGCGCACAACGAGACGTTTTGAGCAGTACTCGAACGGCGAAACCGCACTGGTGCTGAACTACGCCGGTATCGAGCCGGAGCGCCTGCCGGAAACGGTCCGTCGCCTAGCACGCGTATTCCCGGAGTGTGAGTAGCACCTCCGTCAACAGCCCCTCAACGCTCCGTTAACGACGGGTAAGCATCCTGCGCAGGTTTCGTGGCCGGCATCTCCGCTTGCGAAACGCGCCGTACAATGGCGGCGAAGCGAAGGATACGTAAGAAACGCGCGGCGCATGGGGCGCCACGACAAAGGAGGCAACATGATCAAGCTTATCGCATCGGATATGGACGGCACGCTTCTGGACGGCGAAGGCAACGTGCCGCCGGAGACGTTTGACCTGATCAAGCGTCTGAAAACCGCGGGTATCGGGTTCGTGGCCTCCTCAGGCAGGCGCTTCGACACGCTGCAGGAGCTGTTCGCCCCCGTGAGCGGCGAAATGGACTTTGTCGCCTCCAACGGCGCGCAGGTGGTGGTTGCGGGTCAGCTTGTCGATCGCGAGGTATTCAGCCATGCCGCGCTGCGCAGGCTCAAGAATGTGACCGACCTGTTCGACGGCCTGCACTTGGTGGTGTTCGACCGCAAGATCTCCTATCTGCTCGACGACGAGGAACGCTTCGAGCGCGAGCTTGACAAGAACCTTCCGAACCCGCTGCGTGTGCGCGACCTGCCGCGCCCCGACACCAGCATCATCAAGGCATCGATCTACGTTGACGACGCCGTCATGGATATGGCCTACATCCTGGAGCGCGAGATGGGCGAGGACTTCGTGTTCGCACCGTCCGGCCGCAAATGGATCGACGTCATGCAGCGCGGCGTGAGCAAGGCCACGGGCATCAAGCAGGTGATGGAAGCCCGCCACGCCCGCGCCGAGGAAGTGGTGGCGTTCGGCGACTCCATGAACGATTACGAAATCATGCGCATGGTGGGCACGAGCATCGCGATGGGCAACGGCCGCTCCGCTATCAAGGAGATCTCCACCAAGGTGATCGGACCCAACACCGAGCACGCCGTGCAGCGTGAGCTGGAGGCGTTGCTCAGCATGATGGGGAAGTAGCGGCACTTCGCACACCCTTCGAAAAAACCACCCTGGTCACAGGCTTAAACCACCCTTTTCGGATGTGCTGCATCAAAGGGTTTCCTCTTATTATCTTGCTTGTCGAGAGCCGCTCTACGGCGGCAAATGGGAAGCCAAGAAGGAACAGGAGGACCTTATGAGCGAAAGCGAGCACACGGGCAAGTTGTCGCAGAACAAGCGCAATCGCACCATTGCCACGGTGTGCGTGGTCGCGGCCGTGGTGGTTGCGGCAGTAGGAGGGTTTGCGGTTTGGCATAACCAGCCCAGCTTCTGCAACAGCATCTGCCACACGCCCATGAACGCGTATGTGGAAAGCTATTACAACACCGACGGAACCATGCTTGCCAACGCGCACATGAAGGCGGGCAAGGACTGCCTGACGTGTCACGAGCCCAAGATCGACGAGCAGGTGGTCGAGGGTATGCACTGGGTGACCGGCGACTACACGTTCGACGAGGACACGCAGCATCTGGTGAGCCGCAGCGGCGAGTTCGCCACCCAGGAGTTCTGCCTCAACGAATCGTGCCACAACATGGACCTTGACAAGCTTGAGAAGAAGACCGAGTGGATGGCCTGGAATCCGCATGACTTCAGCGAGCACGGCGTCACCGACTGCGGCGACTGCCACAAGATGCACAGCCAGTCCGTCATCACCTGCTCGGAGTGCCACTATCAGGCTGCCGAGGATGTGCCCGAGGGCTGGGACAGCATCCCGTATCGCGAGAAGAAATAGGGAAGGGGAACGATTATGGACGTCAAGGGCAACGATGTTTCCCGTCGCGGTTTCCTCACGGGCGCGCTGACCTTCGGCATGGGCGCGATGGCGATGGGCCTGACGGGTTGCGGCACGCCGCGAACCCTTGAGACGGAAGCTGCGCAGAACACCATCGACGGCGGCGAGTACGACATCGTCGTGGTAGGAGCAGGCGGCGCGGGCATGGCTGCGGCCGTTGGCGCGGTCGATCAAGGCGCAAAGGTGCTGCTTTTGGAGAAGATGCCGGTAGCGGGCGGCAACACCTGCTTCGCCGAGGGCGGCATGAACGCATGCTGCACGAAGTTCCAGAAGGCCGCCGGCATCGAGGACAGCGTAGATCTCATGTCCTCCGACACCTACGCGGGCGGACATGAGAAAGGCAATATGGAGCTCATTCGCCACATGTGCGCCGGCTCGAGCGATGCTATCGACTGGCTTGATTCCATGGGGATCACGCTGTCGAAGCTGGGCACGTCTGGCGGTGCTTCGGTCAAGCGCATCCATCGCCCCGAGTCAGGCGAAGCCGTTGGCAAGTACATCGTGAAGGGCATGACCGAGCAATGTCGCCAGCGCGGCGTGTCGGCTGTGTGCAACACGAAGGTCGAGGAGATCGTCATGGACGACGGCAAGGTAGCGGGAGTCCGCGCCACCGATCCCAACGGCCTGCCTATCGAGTATCGTTGCCGCGCGCTCATCGTGGCAACGGGCGGCTTCGGCGCCAACAGCGAGATGCTGGCGCAGTACCGCCCCGAGCTTCGCGAAGCTGTAACCACCAACCAGCCGGGTACGCAGGGCGACGGCATCCTGTTCTCCCAGGCCGTGGGCGCCGACACCGTGGATATCGATCAGATCCAGGTGCACCCCACCGTCGAGCAGACCACCGCAACGCTGCTGTCCGAGAACATCCGCGGCGACGGCGCCATTTTGGTGAACACCGACGGCGTGCGCTTCACCAACGAGCTTCTTACGCGCGACCGCGTGTCGGAAGCGGAATGGGCGCAGCCCGGGCGCGGCGCGTTCGCCGTGTTCGACCAGTCGGTGCACGACAACAACCTGTCGGTTGAGGAGAAGTTCGTTTCTCGCGGGCTTATCCACGTGGCCAACACCTTCGAGGAGCTGGCGCAGAAGATGGGCGTGCCGGTCGATACGTTCGTGACCACGGTGACGTCGTACAACGACAACATCGCCAACGGCGTGGACGACCCCATGGGGCGCACGAAGAGC
>CAKUJT010000007.1 GCA_934661765.1 uncultured Senegalimassilia sp. | reverse complement strand
AGCGATTCGGTGCTGGCGGCGCAGCCGTCGATCACGCGGCGCAGCTCGCCGGTTGCGTGCGTGTCGAAGTAACCGAGCGGCAGGCGCATGAGGTGCTCGGTGGTTTGCTTGCGCATGTTCGATGCCGTGCGGAACGCGGCCAGGTGCGTGCACATGAGCGCGAGGAAATAGGCCGCGATCGAGGCGACCGCGCCGCCGATGGCCCACCAGCCGTACGCGGCGATGCCTTGCGCGGCCTGCCAATTCGGCGCGACTTCGATAAGGTCGCGCGCGACAAGCCAGATGCACACGTAGGGCACGAAGCCGAGCAGCTGCGACACGGCGCTGAGCGCCAAACCGAGGTATGTGAGCGGTTTTCTGCCGCCCGCGAAGTCGAGGAGCTGGGAGATGTCGTTGCGTTTGGGGGCTGCTGGCGGGTCGGCGGCGGCTTCGTCGCCGGTTTGGCGAGGTGTTGGGCGGGCTGCTTCTTCGTCCATGATCATTGCTTCCCTTCTTGGGGCTTTTGCGCGGCGCGTTTTGGGCGTTTTGCCGGCGCGGAACGCCCCTTGCTAGTTACCTTCGCGTAACTTATCATGCAAGGAAACCTTGGCAAACATTTCCGTCAGGCACGTGCACGAAACCGAAACAACGGGAGACGAATCCGAATGACCGATGCTTCCGCCTACAACGTCATCCCGCGCGCGGTTCGCTCGCTTTACGAGCCGCAGCTCGAGCAGTTCGGGATCGTCATCCGCCGCAACGGCGAAGGCTGGTCGGGCACGGGCCGGAGCGCGTGGGGCCGCGGGTCTGCATGGGGAATGCCCGTTGGGGATTGCTGCGTCGTGTTCAGCCACGAGGTGTATATGGAGCGAGATATGGCGCTGGTCGAGTCGCCCGAGAGCGCCTATGCGTGCGTGTGCATGGTGTCGGAGGATTCCAAGGCCACCATGCCGCGGATGATCAACCGGCCGCGGGCGCTGCTCGACGGGTCGCTGTACTCGTTCGTGCAGCCTGCGGGCTCGTTTTCCGGCACGTTGCGCCGCGGAGGCCTGTATTCGTCGCGGTGCATCTGCTTTCTGCCGCAGTATTTCGAGGAGCTGGATCGGTGCTGGCCAGGCGCGTTCTCGGGCATGTTCGAGCGGTTTGGGGGCACGTGGGGCGAGGCGCAATCGCGCATCATCATGTCGGCGCTGCTGGGGACCGGTCCGCAATACCGGCCGGGTTCGGCGCTGCTTATCCAGGCGCGCGTCGAGCAGATGGTGGCTGAGCTTGCGGCATCGTGCGCCGATGACGAGGGCGCACGTGGCAGCGCTTCGACGCGCGAGCGTGCCGGACTTGCCCTTGAGGCGCAAGCCGCCATCGAGCGCATGCTCGACGAGGGACGCGCGCCCGGCCTCGGCGAGCTTGCGAGCATGCTGTTCGTAAGCCGTTCGCACCTGTGCGCGGCGTTCTCTCGAGAGACGGGGCAAAGCATCGGGCGATACGCCAAAGCGCGCCGGATCGAGCGCGCGAAGACCCTGCTTGCAAGCGGTAATTCAGTCGCGTACGTGGCCGCGCGCCTGGGTTGGCCGCGGCCTTCAGCGTTCTCGCAAGCGTTCAAGCAGGCAACCGGCTTCTCCCCCACCGAATGGCGCGATGCGGGCAAGAGGTGATTGGAGGCAAGGCGAAGGCGCCGCAGGCACTGCGAGAAGCGAGCGACGCGCTTGCATGCGTGAACGCACTCCCACGTGAACACGCCTCCGTCCCCTGTTCATTCGCTGCTTCGCCATTGATTCCGATTGGCGGTAATCTTCAATGCTTCAGTGTAATGTTCAATGTTTTCTGAAGATTAGCTACACGGACTGAAGATTAGAAGGGGTTTCGGGGAGTTGCTGCCAAAAACTGCGCGAGTGCGTATAAGTGAGAGCACGCTGCAGAGACATCATGGGCAGAATCTGCGTCCAACGTGCTGAAATGCGTGATTTTATGGCTTGCTATCAGGATATATTCGCAGTAGTCAGTCACCTGGACACCTACCCCTAGCCCCCGAACACGCACTCGCGTATTTTTTGGCAGCAAACAGAGCAAACCCTCGTGATTCGCCTTAATGCTTCTCGACAATATCACGATACCGTGATATCACTCGGACGACGAAGCTTGACCCCCTCGATTAAGGAGATATGCGATGAAGTTCCATAAGGTAAAGGATGTATCGGCTCTTCCCGATATGAAGCTGAGCGTGCAGTTCGCAATCGGCACCACAAAGATTTACGACGTCAGGCCCCTCGAGCAGCGTTTTGCCGCATTCAAGGCGTTAGAGGACGAGGCTCTCTTCGGCAGCGTGATTGTCGACCAAGGCGGTTACGGCGTCATCTGGAATGACGATCTCGACCTCTCTTGTGACGAGCTTTGGGAGGAGGGTGCAGAGGTCGTGACCCCCTTCGATGGGCTTATGTCGTTCTCCGACGCAAGCGAGCTCTGGGGCCTGAGCGAGTCGACGCTACGCAAGGCCATCGCGTACGGAAAGATCGTCCCAGGAGTTGACGCTCGCAAGTTCGGGAAACAGTGGGTGGTCAACCGCAGCGCGATGTCACGAGAATACGGCGACCCCGTAAGCGCGTAACCGCCCTCCGCGTGATCGCGCCTCCGTCCCCTGTTCATTCAGCAATCGAGAGATGCGGGCGTCTTGTACGTCATCGTATCGCTCCTTCCGGAATTCCTGAATCTGCGAGGAGTGCTTTGAGAAGGGATTTCCCCTTGGCTTTGCCGAATTTGCCGGCAAGCATTTCTTCCAGTTTTGCGAAGTCGAAGCCGTCGCTTGAGGATACGGCGTCGCGCAGCGCATCGGCAACGAGCGACGGATCCTCTCGGTCGAGCATCAGGTCGAACACCGTGCGCTCAGGTCTGGTGACGGGGATGCCCCGCTCGAACGAGACGTCCTTTCGGTTCACATGGCGAACGCCGAACTTGGCGAATGGGCTTCGAGAGTTGATGCGCTTATCTGAATAAATTCGGTATGGCGAAAGATGCAGGTCGCCCATGCCATTAAGATAAGCCGCGCTTGAGCCGCCGATGCAGATGCCATCCCATTTTGCCAGTCGTTCGTACGCGAACAGCTTCGGGTTGGTGAGTTTCCAGAGGGCGACAAGTTCATCGGTCTCGCTTGATCCCGAGCCCATAAGACGATATGCCCCGTGGGCGACGCGCTCGAGGAGCCCGGACGTGTAGGCGTCGTGCAGGGCATCGCGGGGAATGCCGAGCCTGGCAGCTTGAGCGGTGGTGAATACGCCCTCGGATTCCGCGAGCTCAAGAATCGCTGATATGTGATTCCTTTTTGTCATGTTGCAATTGTAGGCTATTTCCCTACAATTGCAACATGTTACACCATTTCGTGCGCGTTGCTCAAAGCGCATCAAGCCATCGCGTCGGCGCTTGGCCCCCTCTTGCTGGCGATTTTGTGTGGTCGGGCGGTGGGCGGCTTTGCCGCGTTACCATAAACACCCTCTTGCGGCTAGGCATGCCGTACAATCTGAAGACACATCACGCTCCATCCGGGGAAACGGCCCGGTTGGGGCTTTGTCGTCTCCATCGCCCGGCGGGTCGCGTTGCAGGAGCTTTGAAACCGACCATCCCGACGCGAAACGAAGGCCATGCAGCGAGACAAGATCAAGCCCATATTATTCAGCATCATCAAGCACTCCAGCAAAGAGGAGCTGCGTCGCCAAATCCCCAAGGACATCGTCTCGGGCGTGGTGGTGGCCGTGGTGGCGCTGCCGCTCTCCATCGCGCTGGCCATCGCGTCGGGCGTAGGCCCTGAGCAGGGTCTTTACACCGCCATCGTCGCAGGCTTCTTGATTGCGTTCTTGGGCGGCAGCCGTGTGCAGATCTCCGGCCCCACCGCCGCCTTCGCCACCATCGTCGCGGGCATCGTTGCCACCGACGGCATGGAGGGCCTGGTGGCGGCCACCATCATCGCCGGCGTGATGCTCGTGCTCATGGGCTTGCTGAAACTCGGCACGCTTATCCGCTTCGTTCCCTACACCATCACCACCGGCTTTACGGCCGGCATTGCGGTGACCATCGTGATCGGGCAGATCAAGGACCTGCTTGGGCTGACGTACCCCGCCGGCACCACTACCGTCGACACCACCGACAAGCTGGGCGCCCTGGCGGCCAACATCTCCACGGTGAACTGGCAGGCCGTGCTGGTGGGCGTGGTGTGCCTTGCCATCCTGATGCTGTGGCCGAAGGTGTCCAAGCGCATCCCCGGCTCGCTGGTCGCCGTCATCGTGGGCGCCGCCATGGTGCCCGCGTTCGGCCTGCAGGTCAACACCATCGGCGACCTGTACACCATCGAGGCGGGCCTGCCCACGCTGCAATTCCCCCAGCTCAGCCTGGACCTGTTCCGCGACGAGCTTGCCAACGGCATCACCATCGCCATCCTTGCAGCCATCGAGTCGCTGCTGTCGTGCGTGGTCGCCGACTCCATGATCTCGGGCCATCATCGCTGCAACATGGAGCTGGTGGCGCAGGGCGTGGGCAACATGGGCTCGGTGCTGTTCGGCGGCATCCCCGCCACGGGTGCCATCGCGCGTACCGCCGCCAACGTGAAAAGCGGCGGCCGCACGCCCATCGCCGGCATGGTGCACGCCGCGGTGCTGCTGCTGGTACTGGTGTTCCTGATGCCCTACGCCGCGCTCATTCCTATGCCCACCATTGCGGCGATTCTGCTGCAGGTTGCCTACAACATGTCGGGTTGGCGCAACTTCGCCCACCTTTGCGCCACCGCATCGCGCGGCGCTGTGGCCACGCTGCTGCTGACGTTCACGCTGACCATCGTGTTCGACCTGGTCACCGCCATTGCCGTGGGCATGCTCATCACGGTGGTGCTGTTCATGAAGATGGTCTCCGAGGAGACCGAGGTGAAGGGCTGGACGTACTTCTGCGACAAGGACTCCGAGGTCACGCACCTGCGCGAGCTGCCCAAGAGCGTGCGCGTGTACGAGATCAACGGCCCGATGTTCTTCGGCATGACCGACCGCATCTCCGACATCTCGGTGAAGGACTTTACGAAGTACCTGATCATCCGCATGCGCGGCGTTCCCTCGCTGGACGCCACGGGCATGAACGCGCTGGAGAATCTGTACGAGTACTGTGCGGAAAACGGCGTGCAGCTGATCTTCAGCCACGCCAACGAGCAGCCCATGAGGACCATGCGCCGCGCCGGCTTCGTCGACCTGGTGGGCGAAGAGCGCTTCCGCCCGAACATCGACGACGCCATCGCCTACGCCCGCACCCAGCTCGAGCAGGAGGAGAAAGCGGCGTAAGGCGTCCCGCGAGGACGGTCGGGCCCGCTGGCCCGCGGTCCCACATGAACAGGGGACGGAGGTGTGTTCATGTGGGGCGCTTGCGAGAGATAACGAATTCGCCGAAGCTAACAGGAGCCGGCGGGTTGCCGCGAGGAGCGATGAGTCCGCTGGTCCGCGAACAACCTAACAAAACGCAGATGCGCCCGCGGGATTTCGTGGGCGCATCTGCGTTTGGCTATTACTCCAGAAACTGAACTTCGCCGGTGTCGGTTTGGTAGAGAGCGCCTATTACCCGTAGGCCGTATTCGGCTTCGTCGGTTCGGACCTTGCGGCTTTCCTCGATGCGGCGGACGCTGTGCGCTACGTTGGCCAGGCAGGCCGCGGCTTCGTCGGTTTCGTCGCCGATGGCGTCGGCTATCTCGTCGGTGATGAACTTCACCGTACCGTAGGGCTCGTGGTGCATTGCCGCGTCGACGGCGCCGCAGCACGTGTGGCCCAAAACCACCACTAAGTTGCATCCCAGATGATCCTCGGCGTACTCGATGCTGCCGAGCTGGTGCTTGTCCACCACGTTGCCGGCTACGCGGATGACGAACAGGTCGCCGATGCCCGCCGAGAAGATGGCCTCGGGGATCACACGCGAGTCCGAGCACGCCAACACGATGGCGTACGGGTGTTGACCTTCGCGAAACGTCGTCTGACGCAGCTCCGGCGACACGTCGCCCTGCGCTTGGCTCGCGTTCAGGTAGCGGGCGTTTCCCTGGCGCAGGCGCTCGAGCGCCTCATCTGCCGAAAGATTGCAAGATTCGTGGCTCATGGCGGGCTCCCCTTTCGTTATGTTCACGCTCAGCTTACCGCGGTGGGTGAGCTTATCGGAGCAGCTTTGGCTAGGCTTCTCAACGGGCGATCTATAAAGCCGAGTCGATTCGAGCAATCAGCTCGTTTGCCCACCTAACCGCATCATCGACGTTTTCAATCACAGGCAGACCATCGGAAAGACTCTCATACAAATCGCTCCACCCATCTTGCTTGATAACCACCGGCGGCCACGATTGCGCCTTTCTGTAAGCGAACAATCTTTCGCAAGTCTTCCTTGTGGCGGAAAGATCGACGTCGGCTCTGCCGATAATCAACTGGAGGTCGATGAGGTCACGGGCCCTGTCGCCCGGTCCCGACGCCGCATGAAGCTTCTGGGCGATTTGATGATCAAGAGGCATCAGCGGAGCCTTGCCCGGTGATGGAAAGCCCATCGCTTCAAAGAGCCTACCCGCATCGAGTAGCTCAGCCCAATCGACGATTTCGGCATCACCTATTTCGTTATAGCCTACCTCGAGAGGAACGGTGCACCAAGACTTGCCGAGATAGTCTAGTTTGACATCGTAAGGCTGCATTACATATTGCTCGGGAACCCCTTCGGGAGAGGCTGGCTCTCTTGGTATTACGCGGCCAGAGAAACCTTCCCATCCAGCTCGAAGATTCGCGTCAAGTCGGTCAGCGTAGAGTTTTGGATCTAACGCGGTGGCGGTATCGAGATCAGTAGTGAATCTAGTCTCAACATCGCCGAAACGCATCTTGAGCGCGCTGCCGCCCTTAACAACCCCATCGGGGAGCATACTCGCTACTATTGCATTTGCCATCACCGTGCGCGCCTGCATAAAACCCTGCGGGGTATTCCCGCTGAGTCTCCTTATCGCATCGTCAAGGTGGCGCATGCTGTTGGGCTTCTTCATAGCGAAAGCTCCTTTTCTATTCGATCCGCGTCATCTTGCGTGACATAGCCTTCACCGAGCGCTTTGCGCAGGGCATCAGCGGCACGGAGGGGTCCCATAGTCTGCGCTGCAGCTTCGATGGCATCCGGGATGGGCTGGCATGCTATTCCTTCGAGGTACACGGGGCGCGTTCCCGTCACGTGCTTCACGGTCACACCTGGCCCCAAATCGCGGCGGCAACGTTTTGGAGAAGCCAGCCGTACCTTCGTGGGATCGGTGGGGGCAAGCCCCAGCAGCGCAACGACGGATTCGCCGTAGAGAAACGCGTCTTCGCCTGCAGCCTTTACGGCAATGGCATAGGGAGCTTGCGGCTGGGAGGGCCAAATAGGCATACGATATACGCCACGTGCTACCCTAACGAGCTTGCCCAGCTTTTCCTGCTGCACCATTTCGGCTCTTGACATGCCGAGATCCGCTGCCTCCGCAGAGGTTATCAGCCCAAAATCATCGACAGCTTCGTATATGTAATCGATTTTTGCCATGTCAAAAGTATAGCGTATCTACTATATTTTTGACATGGCAAAATAGTATTGAAGCTTCTGCTCAACCTAGCTTAGCTTTTATCGCTCCAAAAACCGGACTTTGCGGCGTCGGTTTGGTAGAGGGCGCCTGCTCCACCCGCAGGTCATGCTCTGCTTCGTCGGTCCGGACTTTGCGGATTCCCTCGATGCAGCGCAACTCAGCTTACCGCGTTGCGCAAACCTGAACGCATTTCTGCCGACAAGCTGCAAAATGTTAGCGGTTACAATAAGGCAAACCGAGGGGGAAAGGAACTGCCATGTCGAAACAGGCGATTTTGGAACTTGACCACGATGCGTGCAAAACGCAGGCAATGGCGTATCTCGAGCAAGGCTTCAATTGCGCGCAGGCGGTCGCTTGCACGCTGGCGCCGGCGATCGGGCTTGATGTCGACCAGACGTTTCGCCTGATGGAGGGCTTCGGCGGCGGCATGGGCGGCTATACCGAAACCTGCGGCGCGGTGTCGGGCGCCGTCATGGCCACCGGATGGGTCAAAAGCGCCGGAAGCGAAAACCCTGTCAGCAAGATGGACACGTACCAGCTGGCAAATCAGATGTGCGCGCGATTCAAGGCGCAAAACGGCACCACCATCTGCGCCGAGCTCAAGGGCATCGGCAACCCTGCGGGGCCGCTCCGCTCCTGCCCCGGCTGCATCCAAGACGCCGTAGACATCGCCATCGATGTTCTTCAGGCGGACGCGCGCACTGGCGAGTAGCTTCACCGGGACGTTGCGCTATAGTTGACCGCGTCATACAACTTACGCGTAGAAAGCACCTCATGTCCCGCATCAAAACCCTTGCGCCCGGCATTGCCGTAAGCGCCCTTATCGCCGTCGTTTGCTGGTTTCTCGGCCAGGCGGTGCCGCTGGTTGGCGGCGCCGTGTTCGCCATTTTGCTAGGCATGGTCATCGGCACGTTCTGGAAAGAAAAGGGCGCGGCAGGGCCGGGCATCAAGTTCGCGTCGAAGAAGATCCTGCAAACCGCCGTGGTGCTGCTGGGCTTCGGACTGCCGCTGACGCAGTTGGCCCAGGTGGGAGCAATGTCGCTGCCCGTCATCCTGTCCACCATCTCCGCGTCGCTGATCACCGCGGCCGTGCTGTGCCGCGTGATGCACGTGCCCGGACGCACCGCCACGCTCATCGGCGTGGGGTCCTCGATCTGCGGCGGCTCAGCCATCGCGGCCACCGCGCCGGTCATCAAGGCCGACGACCAGGAAGTGGCGCACGCCATATCGGTGGTGTTTCTGTTCAACGTGCTGGCGGCGCTCATCTTCCCCACCCTTGGCGAAGTTATAGGTTTGAGCAATAACGGCTTCGGCCTGTTCGCGGGCACCGCGGTCAACGACACGTCGTCGGTGACCGCCGCCGCAGCCGTGTGGGACGGCATGCACCCCGGCGCGAACGCGCTCGATTACGCCACCATCGTCAAACTCACGCGCACGCTGGCCATCATCCCCATCACGTTCGCGCTGGCGCTGTGGGTTTCCGCACGCGAGCGCAAGCAGGCCATGGAAAACGGCGCGGATACGGCTTCCACCAGCGGTTTCAGCCTGAGGCGCGCGCTGCCCACGTTTATCGTGCTGTTCGTGTGCGCCTCCCTGGTGGCCACGGGCGCCAGCGCCGCGGGCGTCGACCCGGCCGTGTTCGCCCCGCTCAAAACGCTCAGCAAGTTCTTCATCGTGGTGGCCATGGCAGCCATCGGTCTGAACACCGACGTGGTGGGCCTGGTGAAATCGGGCGCAAAGCCCATCGTGCTGGGTGCCGCATGCTGGGTGGCCATCGCGTGCACGAGCCTGGCGGCGCAACACGTGCTGGGGCTTTGGTAGCGGAACAGCAAACTTTATAGCAAAGAAAGGGTCGATATGCTGACCATTGGATGCCATCTGTCAACGTCGAAGGGTTTTCTGGCCATGGGCGAAACCGCGCTTTCCATCGGCGCGAACACGTTCGCGTTCTTCACGCGCAATCCGCGCGGCGGCAAGGCGAAAGCCATCGACCCCGCCGATGCCGCGGCGCTTCGCGCGCTGATGGCCGAGCACAACTTCGGCCCGCTGGTGGCGCATGCCCCCTACACGCTCAACCCCTGCTCGGACAAGCCGCACGCCCGCGAGTTCGCGCTGGAGTGCATGGCCGACGACCTGGTGCGCATGGAGTCCGTGCCCGGCAACTACTACAACTTCCACCCGGGAAGCCACGTGAAACAAGGCGCGGAAACGGGCATCGAGTTGATATCAGGCCTGCTCAACGAGGTATTGCGCCCCGAGCAGACCACTACGGTGCTGCTGGAGGCCATGGCCGGCAAAGGCACCGAGGTGGGCCGCACGTTCGAGGAGCTGGCCGCCATCATCGACCGCGTGGAGCTTTCCGACCACATGGGCGTGTGCCTGGATACGTGCCACATTCACGACGGCGGCTATGACATCGTGAACGACCTGGACGGCGTGCTCGACGAGTTCGACCACGTGATCGGCCTCGACCGCCTGCGCGCCGTGCACATCAACGACTCGAAGAACCCCTGCGGGGCGCACAAGGACCGCCACGAGTGCATAGGCCAGGGCTTCATCGGCGTCGACGCGTTCCAACGCATCGTCACGCACCCCGCGCTTCGCGACCTGCCCTTCATCCTGGAAACCCCCAACGAACTGCCCGGCTACGCAGCCGAAATCAAGCTTTTGCGCGAGCTGGCGGAAAGGGAGTAGGCGGCAAATCAGCAGACAGCCACCACAAACATCGCGATTCTTTTCGCCAGCTTCCCCTTCCCCGCCCCTTCCTTTGCCATATATTCCCAGGTCAGCTAGGTTATCGATTTGACCGATAACAATCCATCGATAAATATCCTAGTAACCTGCGTTGAATACCGGGCAATTCGGTGTTTCAATACGAACAGCAAAACCACGGCAGGCAAGGCGCCCGCCGGCACTACGCGATCCAAGGAGCACCGCATCATGGCAAAGAAGAACATCCCGTACGACCAGAAGTACTACGATCCGGAAATCGAGTGCATGCCGCGCCCCGAGCTTGAGCAGCTGCAGCTCGAGCGCCTGCAGACCATGGTGCGGTACGCCTACGACAACACCGTCTACTACAAGCGCAGCTTCGACGCCGCCGGCGTGAAGCCCTCCGACATCAAGACGCTCGACGACCTGGCGAAGTTCCCCTTCATCAACAAGCAGACCGAGCGCGAAACCCAACACGTGGGCAGCTTCTTCGGCGAGCTGTGCAGCGTACCCGAGGAGGACGTCGTGTTCATGGCCACCTCCTCCGGCTCCACCGGCGTGCCCACGGTCAGCCCCTTCACGCAGGAGGACTTCGACCTGTGGCAGGACACCGAGGCCCGACTGTTCTGGCAGGCCGGCATGCGCCCCAACGACCGCTACGTCCACGGCCTGAACTTCGCCCTGTACGTCGGCGGCCCCGACGTCATCGGCGCGCAGCGCCTGGGCGCGCTTGCCATCTGGGCCGGCGCCATCCCCTCCGACCGCCTGATCTTCGTGCTGAAGCAGTACCAGCCCACCATCATCTGGACCAGCCCCTCCTACGCCTGGACCCTGGGCCAGAAGATCAAGGAGAAGGGCCTCGACCCGCGCAACGACTTTAGCATCCGCACCATCATCGTCGCAGGTGAGCCGGGCGGTTCCATCGAATCCACGCGCGAGAGCATCGAGGAGCTGTGGGGCGCGAACGTGGTCGACTTCTTCGGCCTGTCCGACATCTACGGCGCCTGCGCGGCAATGTGCGAGGCGAAGGACGGCCTGCACATCGTTGAGGATCAGATCCTCGTTGAGACCGTCGACCCGGTCACCGGCGAGGTGCTCGAGCCCGGCAGCACCGGCGAGCTGACCTACACCACGCTCATGAAGAAGGCCCGCCCGATGATCCGCTTCCGCACCGGCGACATCGGCTACGTTTCCACCGAGAAGTGCAGCTGCGGCCGCACCCACGCCCGCATCCACGTGACCGGCCGCAAGGACGAGATGTTCATCGTGGGCGCCGTGAACGTGTTCCCCTCCGACGTCGAGTACGTCGTGCGCAAGGAGCCCGGCCTGACCGGCGAGTACTCCATCCGCGTGTACGACGAGAACTTCACCACCCGCTACGAGGTGTCCGTCGAGCGCGCCCTGGGCAGCGATGAGCCTTACGACCAGGTGTCCAAGCGCGTCGAGGCGGCGCTGAAGGCCCACACGGGCGTGCGTCCGGCCAAGGTCATCGTGTTCGACGCCGACAAGCTGGGCACCTCCAGCGAGCACAAGGCCAAGCGCTTCATCGATGAGCGCGAAAGCGCCAAGTAAGCGGCAGCGCAAAACTCCCTGGTTTACATCGGCCGCTTCCTGCGAGGGGTTTTGCGGGAAGCGGCATTAAGCGAAAGGATCTCCCATGGCATACGATTTCTCCGTTTCCGGGCAGCATTACCTGTTCAATGTCCAGACGTTTGCGCACACGGTGCTGGCGCTAGGCGGCGACTCCTACAACTACGCGTTCCGCGACCGCACCACACAGGGCGTCATCGACGACGTCGCGTCGGGCGAAAGCGAGCTGGGCGTGGTGTTCGAAACCTCCGCGACCGCCGCGGACCTTGACGCCGCCTTCGACGCCGCCGGCCTTGAGTTCGTGCAGCTGGTCGAGTCCGCCCCGCGCGTGGCGCTGCCGGCCAGCCATCCGCTGGTCAACGCGTCCAGCCTGACGCTCGAGCAGCTGGCCGATTACCCCTACATCTACTTCGACCAGGGCAAAGACGCTCCGGCCGCCTTCTTCGAGGAGGCGCTGGGCGACCAGCCGCGCGCCAAGTCCATCGCCACCACCGACCGCGCCAGCCTCTCCGAGCTGATCGTGGCGCTCAACGGCTACACGGTCACCTCCGGCATCCTGGTGGGCATCTCCGACGGCGCACAGCTGCGCACGGTGGCGCTCGACGCGGACGTCACGCTACGCCTGGGCTACCTGAAGAAGAAGGGCGCGCAGCTCGACGGCACCGCGGCGCGCTTCGTGGCAACGCTCGAGAAGAACCTGGAGCGCTACGCCAAGTTTTAGGAAACGCGGTTTTTGCGACCATGGAGGGGACGAGCGCGCTCGTCCCCTTTTCGGCGTTTTGCGGGCCGACGCCGGGCCCGCCTGCTGCCGGGCAAAAGCCTGTCGTATGATGGTACGGCGTATCCAAGACGGGAAAAGGTTTCACATGATAGAAGTGCTTTGGCATGGCCGCGGCGGGCAGGGGGCCTTCACCGCCGCTCGGCTTCTGGGCGCGGCGGCGTCGCTTGACGGCAAGCGGCACGCGCTGGCGTTCCCCTCGTTCGGCCCCGAGCGACGCGGCGCTCCCATGCGCGCGTTCACCAAGATCGACACGGTGCAAATCGGTGACCGAAGCGCCGTTTCGAAGGCAGATTTCGTGATCTACCTGGACGGAACGCTCCTGGCGCCGGGCTGGGAGCGCGAGCTGAAACCGGGCGGCATCTGCCTGGTGAACACGGCTGATGCGCTGGACGATCCGCGCTTGCTGGCCATCGACGCGGATGGCCTGGCCACCGAGCTTCTAGGCCGGCCCATCCCTAACACGGTGTTTCTGGGCGCGCTGGCGCAGCTTGCCGATTGCGTGGACCGCGAGAGCGTGGAGGAGGCTATCCGCCAGTACATGCCCGCGAAGCTACACGAGGGCAACATCAAGGTGGTCGAGCGCGCCATCGCGCTGGTCCAGCAGGCCGACGTTGCAGGCCATGAGGAAGCTGGCGTTGACGAATCCGCAGGTCAGCCAGAGATCGCGGCAGAGACGGTAACCGGCTTGCACCGGTCGGCGCATTCTTCGGCAGCGCATATGCCGCAGCTGTTCGCCACCGTTCCCGAGCCTTCCTCCTACGCCGACACCACCTGCTACACGGCGGGCTACCTGACGCAGGTCAACGCGGGTTGGCGCAACGTGCGCCCGGTGCTCGACGCGGACGCGTGCACGGGCTGCCTGCAGTGCTACCTGTACTGCCCGGACGGCGCCATCTTCAAGGTTGACGGCCAGAACAAGGCGGGCGTTTCGGTGGATATCGACCTTGATTTCTGCAAAGGCTGCGGGGTTTGCGCCGCCGCCTGCAAGTTCGACGCGCTTTCCATGGCGCCCGAAGCGAACGCGAAGGAGGCGTGATGCACATGAAGCGTTTTCTATCCGGTGACGAGGCGTTCGCCGAGGGCGTGCGCCTGGCGCGGCCGCAGGTGATCTCGGCCTACCCCATCACGCCGCAGACCGTCGTGGTCGAGCGCCTTTCCGAAATGGTCGAGGAAGGCCAGCTGGCGGCCGAGTACGTGCATGTCGAAAGCGAGCATTCGGCACTGTCGTGCGCCATCGGCGCGTCGGCCACGGGCGCGCGCACGTTCACGGCGACATCGAGCCAGGGCCTGCTGTACATGGCCGAGTGCCTGACCTACGCCGCGGGCGGCCGCTTCCCCATCGTCATGATGAACGCGAACCGCGCCACCGCGCTGCCGTGGAACATCTACGGCGACCAGCGCGACAGCCTGGCGCTTCTTGACCACGGCTGGGTGCAGGCGTACGCGCAGGACAACCAGGAGGCGCTCGATATGGCGCTTATGGCCTATGCCGTGGCCGAAGACCCCGAGGTCCGCACGCCGTTCATGGTGAACTTGGACGGTTTTGCGCTCACGCACACCTACGAAAGCGTGGACATCCCCGACCAGGAGCAGGCCGACGCGTTCCTGCCGCCCTACGACGGCGCGGGCAACCGCTTCGACTTCGCAAACCCCGTCAACATCGGCTACTCGGCGGGCCCGGAGTTCAACCGCTACTTCAAGCACTCGGCGCATGAGGGCATGCTGGCAGCAGCCGACGCCGTCGAGCGCGCGGAAGCGCGCTTCGCCGAGGTGTTCGGCAGAAGCTATCCCGGCCTGATCGAGGCCGTGGACTGCGACGATGTCGACATCGTCCTGGTAACGCTGGGGTCCATCGCCGGCCTGGCGCGCGAACGCGTGGCTCAGCTGCGCGCGCAGGGCGTGAAGGCGGGCCTGGTGCGCATCCGCTATATGCGCCCGTTCCCCGCGCAGCAGATCGTCGAAGCCCTGGCAGGCGCAGCGGCGGTGGGCGTGCTAGAGAAGGACGTCAGCTTCGGCGCGGAAGGCACGGTCATGACCAACGTGTGCTCCGCGCTGCAGCAGGCGGGCAACGCCGTGCCGGTGGTGAACTTCGTGGGCGGCCTGGGCGGCGACGATATCACGCAGGCCCAGATGAGAGGCATGTTCGAGGTGCTTTCCCAGATCGCCGCGGGACGCATCGCGCCCGAGGGTTGCCCGCGCGTGGGCTTTTTGGGCGTCGACTCCGTGGCCGATGAGTTCGGGAACCCCTGCTGCGAAGGCTGCGGCGACGCCGTTGCCGTTGCCGGCAGCAACCCTGAAGGCGTGCGCGACGGTGCGTGCGCAACCGATGCGGAAGGAGGCCGATAGCCATGGCTTTGAACGCGAAGACCCTGCCCGATGACGAGTTCTTCTTCGGGCACAAGGCCTGCGCCGGGTGCGGAGGCTCGCTTGCCGTTCGCGCGGCACTCAAGGTGCTCGGCCCCAACGCGGTGGCTGCGCTGCCGGCGGGCTGCATGAGCGCCGTTGGCTTCAACTTCCCGCAGCTTTCGTTCGCCAACAATGCGATGATCACGCCTTTTGCGGCAACGGCGAGCGTACTCACCGGCATCGAGGCAGGTTTGCGGGCGCAGGGCATCAAGCCCGACGACTGCACCGTGGTAGGCTTCGCTGGCGACGGCGGCACCGCCGACATCGGCCTGCAGGCGCTTTCCGGCGCCATCGACCGCAACGACGACGTGCTCTACATCTGCTACGACAACGAGGCGTACATGAACACGGGCATCCAGAAGAGCTCGCTGACGCCCTTCGGCGCGAAGACCACCACCACGCCAGCCGGGCGCAACGCGCACGGGTGCCTGACGCAGAAGAAGAACGTTTTTGAGATCGTGGCGGCGCACGGCATCCCCTATGCAGCCACGGCGAGCGTGGGGTATCTGCCCGATTTCCTGCGCAAGCTCGAGCGCGCCCGCGACATCCGCGGCACGCGCTTCATCCACGTGATCGCGCCGTGCCCCACCGGTTGGGGCTGCCCCGAGACCGATATGGTGGACGTGGCGCGCGACATCGTGGACTGCGGCCTGTGGTACCTAGCCGAGTACGAGGGACCGCAGCTCAGCGGCGTGCCGGGCGGACAGTTCAAGCTCAGCAGGAACCCGCGCGAGTTCGCCAGCGTGGAGGCGTACCTGCGCCGCCAAGGCAGGTTCCGCGCGCTCACCGACGACGAAATCGCCCAGGTAGAAGCCGGCCGCGACGCAAAATGGGAACAGATCCGTCGCGACTGGAGGGCGTAAGGCGGGGATGCAACGCGGCGGCGGAGATTCGCAAATGAGTTGTCGTCGCAGGGCATCCTTCCGACGACAACATGGTCCCATGGGACCGCCTGCCGCCGCCGGATGGTGTAGCCCGGCGGCGATTCGCTCGCCCGCAAAACCCGCCTCGCCGTCTTGCACCGGAGGTTTGCCTTCCCGCACAGCCCCATGTAGCCCCGTCCGGCGGCGTTTTGTTCGCCCGCAAAACCCTATAGAAAACGGAAACCGGCGCTCGAGGGCGCCGGTTTCCATAGGGAGGGGATGCCGCCAAGGGGAGATACGGCATCGATATGTTGCGGAGCGCTTAGGCCTGAGGGACGATGATGGTCGGCACCTTCAGGTTCAACAGCACGCTGTGCGTGACGCTGCCGAACAGCGTGCGGCCCAACGCATTGCGCGAGTTGGTGCCCATGACCAGCATGGATGCTTCCTTGCTGGCTTCGATAAGGGCACGGGAGGGCGAGGAATCCTCAACAGCGCGACCCGTGACATGCAACCCCGGATATTCATAGGCAAGGCGACCGAGCTGACGGTCGAGCTCAGCCTGGCGCTGTTCGCCAACGGGCGTCAAGCCACCGCCCATGGATTCCGCGGTGCGCTCAAGCCACGCGGGAACGCCCCAGGCGCTGATCAGCTCAAGCGGCTGCTCGAATGCTACAGCCGCGCGCGCGGCGAAGTCGATGGCGCGAGCACTGACCGCCTCATCGGGGCCGACGCCCACGACGATCCCGGAGCCCTGCTGCTTCGCATCCCAGTCAGCGGGCACCACAACGGTGGGAACGCTGGTGGACACGGACACGCGCAGGCCCTTCGCGCCGCCGATGGTTTCGCCGATGGTGTGCCCGTGGTGGCTGCCCAGCACGATAAGGTCATGCATGGCCGCGGAATCGGCGAGCACGCCGACGATGTCGCCAACCGAGACGCTGGCCTGGATGCGCATGTCGGGATAGCTTTCCAGGGCGGCCTGGCGCTTCTTCTCAAGCGCGGCCGTCGCGGTTTCGGTGATGATTTCGACACTTACCCCGGCTTTGTTGGCAATCGCCTCGTCGATGACCGCCAGCATATGGACGTCGTAACCGACCACGCGAGCGAATCGCACCGCCCAATCAAGGGCGCGACGCCCGCGATCGCTGCCGTCAATGCCTACCAAAATGCTTCCCATTGCAACTCCTAACGAAGTGATCGCATTCGGATATCGGTCAGAAGATAATACCCGCCAAAAGCACCTATCCGCAATCGCTGATTAGTGGAACCTGAGCGCTTTGCCCGACGAGCGTTTCGCAACCGTTCACGGACCTCCTACAAGTTTCATTAAACACCCGCAGCACTCCCTCGACCAGTAAAAACCCTGTAAATCCGCCGCGAGGATTACATCAAGGAGCATGGCGAAAACTGAGCGGGCCCACTAATCCCCCGACACAGCAAACGAGTTTTCAACCAACTTAAATAGCGCTAGACCGCTTTGACATTCGGAATAAATGAGAGTAGGGTATTTGACGTGATGAGGTTGCGATACGGTATGTCCGTCGCAATACAAGGAAACCGCCGAAAGGCGGTTTCCTTGTATGAGAAGGATTATGAATGTCGCACCGAAGATTCTCTCTAGTCAAAATCCTAGTGGAACATCGGAATCATGAGCCAAAGGGCGAATAGGACGATCGAGACGCAGGCAGTGAAGCAGATGACGGAGACTACTCGATGCAGCAGGTGAGCATTGCCCTGGGCATCCACCGAGCCGTCGGCCCACATGCGCAAACCCCATGCATACAGGACGCTGATAAGGCTTGCAACGCAAACCGCGGTGAATAGAACGGTGGCGAAACTAATAATTTCGGTCGTGATCATGTTCTACCTTCCTTACGCAGCCTGAGCTTGAGGCTGAACCGTGCGAGCCTTCTCGGCGTTGATGCTCACCTCGTGGCTATCGTTGACGTTGCCGCTGTTGACCGGATTGCGCTTCGAAAGGCGGAAGATGATCAACGCGACGCACACGGCGATGGCAACCGTTGCAACGGTGCCCCAGACGCCGGTTTTCGCCAGCGCGCAAGCAAGAGCACCGACGATGCCGGCTGCAGGGAAGGTGACCAGCCAGGCGATCGCCATACGGCCAGCAACGCCCCAGTTGACCGGATTGCCCTTCTTGCCAAGGCCGGTGCCGATGATGGAGCCGGAGCAAACCTGCGTGGTGGAAAGCGCGAAGCCAAGGTGAGAGGAAACCAGAATAGTGGTTGCGCTTGCAGCCTCGGCGGCGAAGCCCTGCGGAGTGCTGATTTCGGTCAGGCCCTTGCCCAGCGTGCGGATGACGCGCCAACCACCCATATACGTGCCGGCAGCGATGGCAAGGCCGCAAATGGCGACGACCCAAAGCTCAGGACCGGAGCCGGAAGGCTGCAGGCCCACGGCGATAAGGGTCAGCGTGATGATGCCCATGGTCTTCTGCGCATCGTTGGTACCGTGCGAGAGAGCAACGAGGCAAGCGGTAACGGTCTGGCCGTGACGGAAACCGGATTCAACCTGCTTCTCGCTCATATGCTTGACCACGGTGAAAATGAGCTTCACCGCGCAGAAGGCTGCCAAACCGGCAACGATAGGAGATACAAGAGCGGGAACGAGGATCTTGGTGAGCACAGCAGCGAAGTTCACGCCCTCAACGCCCGCGCCGATGATAACGGCGCCGACCAGGCCACCGAACAGCGCATGGCTGCTCGAGGAAGGAAGGCCCACCAGCCAGGTGAGCAGGTTCCAAATGATGGCACCGATCAGACCCGCCAAGATGAACTCGGGGGCGATGGTGACCACTTGCTCGTTGATCAAACCACCGGAGATGGTCTTTGCGACCTCTACAGACAGAAACGCGCCGACCAGGTTCAGCGTACCCGCGGCGATAACAGCGGTCTTGGGCTTGAGTGCGCCCGTCGCGATGGACGTGGCCATTGCGTTGGCCGTATCGTGGAAACCGTTCGTGAAGTCAAACGTCAATGCGGTGACGATCACCAAGCCGACGATTACCAGCGTTGCCGGATCCATTACTTTCGTTCTCCCTTCGAAAACCTCATTGCGTCGTTAAAACATCGAACGTTTGAGAAGCTCTACCCCATAAGAGAGCTTGACGATCTCAAACGCGTTACTACGACGTTTCAAGGGCGCAGCACACCCTCGGCATGCAGAAAGAAAGTCTAGGGACGATATGTAAAGCGACTGTAAGGCCGACTTCAGATGAGGGTAATGCTTTTAAGGAATCGGGGGATTCGAAAGGAAGGATGACGAGCGCCACCGCCCAGAGCCCCATCTCCACCGCACATGCTTTCAAACAGAGCGTGCGTTCTCCTGGTCTGCAGCTCATGCGTGCGTCGGCTTCTTGGTTAGTTGCCCCCCTTTGATCTAGTGGCTATCAAAACGACGAGCGATGGAGGTGAGACCCAAAACAGCAGCGCAATAGGGAGCACAATACCCCTCCCGGAAAGGAAAGAGCAGTCAAAACCGCCGTTGACCGGGGAAGGTTCATTATGAACCCTAGATTGCTTTATGAAATTGAACACACAGCTATGCGAACGTGCTACACTGCAAGAAATTGAACCTATGAACTCTGAACTGCAATTGAGTGATGGCTTCAGTTCATAGTTCAATTTAAAGGTTCATGAAATGAATTGTTCATACTTTTGTTCAATTTGAAGTTCAATTCTATGTTGAACTGAACTTTGAACCTGTAGTTTGAACTTTGAACGAAAGGAACGGCATGGATCAGAACGTATTTGCCGAACAACTGAAGATTGCCATGGATGCCGCCGGCATGAAGCAGGCAGATTTGATCCATGCAGCGCAAGAAGAAGGTCATAAACTCTGGAAAAGCCAGGTCAGCCAGTACGTTAGCGGCAAGACCATCCCCCGCCCCGACGTAATGCAGCTGCTTGCTGAACTATTGAACGTCACTCCTGAGTGGCTGGGTGGCGAGGAGTCTGCGCCTATGACTCCTCCTGAACATGAACCTTCTGAACCTGAACCACTTGTTCATGAGGTTCAAAACGATTTTGAACCTTCCAATACTAATGAACCTGCTGTGTCTGATGATCAAGGGAGCGTACCTATGCGTCAGTTCAAGAAATCCTCGAAGCTTGATAACGTTCTGTACGATGTTCGTGGTCCGGTTGTGGACGAAGCAGCTCGCATGGAGTCCCAGGGCATGCGCATTTTGAAATTGAACATCGGCAACCCTGCCCCGTTCGGCTTCCGCACGCCCGATGAAGTTGTTCAAGACATGCGCCACCAGCTTCCCGATTGCGAGGGCTACAGCGATTCGAAGGGCTTGTTCAGCGCGCGCAAGGCCATCATGCAGTACTCTCAGATCAAGGGCCTTCCCAATGTGGACATGGACAGCATCTACACCGGCAACGGCGTCAGCGAGCTCATTAACCTGTGCATGCAGGCGTTGCTCGACACCGGCGACGAGATCCTTATCCCCAGCCCCGACTACCCGCTGTGGACGGCTTGCGCCACCCTTGCCGGCGGCACGCCCGTTCACTACATCTGCGATGAGCAGGCTGAGTGGTATCCCGATATCGACGATATCGAACGCAAAATCACGCCGCGCACGAAGGCCATTGTCATCATCAACCCCAACAACCCCACCGGCGCGCTGTATCCACGTGAGGTGCTGCAGCAGATCGTCGATGTGGCTCGCAAGCACCAGCTGATGATCCTGTCCGATGAGATTTATGACCGCTTGGTCATGGACGATCTTGAGCACGTATCCATCGCAAGCCTTGCCCCTGACCTGTTCTGCATCACCTTCTCGGGTCTTTCGAAGTCGCACATGATTGCCGGCTATCGCATCGGCTGGATGGTGCTGTCCGGCGAGAAGTACTGCGCGCAGGACTTCATCTTGGGCCTGAACATGTTGTCGAATATGCGCTTGTGCTCCAACGTGCCGGCGCAGTCCATCGTCCAGACCGCTCTGTGGGGCCATCAGAGCGTGCGCAACTACGTGGTGCCCGGAGGCCGCGTCTGCGAGCAGCGCGATTATGTGTACAAGGCGCTCAACGACATCCCCGGCATCACCGCCGTCAAGCCCCGTGCGGCCTTCTACATCTTCCCGAAGATCGACGTGAAGAAGTTCAACATCACCAACGACGAGCAGTTCGCACTCGACCTGCTGCACGAGAAGAAGATCCTGCTGGTTCCCGGCAAGGGCTTCAACTGGGGTTCGCCCGACCACTTCCGCGTGGTATACCTGCCGCGTATCGAAGTGCTCTCCGAAGCCATGGGCCAGCTCGGCGACTTCCTCTCGCACTACCGTCAAGCGTAACGGGTTTGGAGGCGCACGCGAGCAGGGGGCAGTCCCCTGCTCGCGTATCGGGGTCGTCCGACCGCTGCTGCGCGGTCGCCTACCGGCATGACAGGGGTCTGTCCCGCCAAGCGCTTTTGAGGCGTTTAGAGATTTCAAACCATTACTCATCAGATATGGGAAGAGGGGCGCGAGCCCCTCTTCCCATATGGTGTCAAGCTTAGTCCTATGCCCGGCCGAATCGCGCCGCTACCTACTGCACTTCGGAGCGGTAGGCTGCAATCTCGTCGAGGAAGGCTTTACCGTACTTCTCGAGCTTCTTCATGCCTACGCCGCTGACATCCATGAACTCGTCCTCGGTTTCGGGCATGCGAGCGCACATATCGCGCAACGAGGCATCGCCGAAGACCATGTAGGGAGCCAGTCCGCCTTCGATCGCCAGCTGCTTGCGCAACGCGCGCAGCCTTTCAAACAGATCCTGGTCGTATGCTGCATCGGGACCGCTTGCCGTACCCGACCCACCGAACGAGTGACCGCCGGCAACGCCCGGCTTGCGCTGCGGTTGTCGCAGCACCTGCTTCATCTGCAACCGGAAGTCAGGCGCTGCCGCTTCCCGGAAGCGAGCCCCGAACCCCACTACGGGGAACTGGCCATCCGATATCTCCAAGTACTCGCCCGCCGTAAGCAGTTCGATGACCTCTTTCAGCTGCACTTGCGACATGCTGACGGAGTTGAGGCACTTTGCCTGCGCAAGGCCGAACTGCTCGAGACGTTCCATGTTCGTGCCGCGCAGCACATCAACCACCACGCCTTTGCCGAACCTTCCGCGCAGCTCCTGCACGCAGCGCATGACGGCGCGCGCTTCGGCGGTAACGTCCACCGCCCTGAACCCGCCCTCGCAGTTCGAGCAGTTATTGCACGAGCCGTTGTCCTGCTGCGCTGCGGACTCATCTCCGAAATAACGCAGCATGTAGCCGCGCAGACATTCGCACGTCAGGCAATAGCCCTCCATGGCCGCCAGCATACGGCGCCTAGCCGCGCGGGCAACCTCAGCTTCCTCGGGGCTCATGCTTTCGTTGCCGCTGTCCTGCTCAAGGAAGAACCTGCACGTGGACAGATCGCCATCGCTCCAATAGAGCATGCACTCGCTGGCAAGCCCGTCGCGCCCCGCGCGACCCGCCTCCTGATAATAAGCCTCGATGCTTGACGGCATGTTGTAGTGGATGACGTAACGCACGTTCGATTTATCGATGCCCATACCGAAGGCGTTAGTTGCCACGATGACCGCAGCATCGTCGTTAATCCATGCCTGCTGATTGGCGCTGCGCTCTTCTTTTCTCAATCCTGCGTGATAACGCGTTGCCTTCACGCCGGACTGCACCAAGTGTTCGTGCACCTTCTCGACATTCTTGCGCGTATTGCAATACACCACGCCTGAGTCTTCGGGATGTGCCTTGGCGTACGTTGTGATGCGGTTCAGCTTTTTATTCGGCTCTAGACGCTCCACGGAAAAGTGGAGGTTCGGCCGGTCGAAACCGGTGACCGCTTGGTAGGGATCCCGTAATCCCAAAAGACGCACGATGTCGGCGCGAACGCGCTCCGTTGCCGTCGCGGTGAGTGCGGCAACAGTAGGACGCGTGGGAAGCTGCTCAATGAACGCACCGATGCGCAGATACGACGGGCGAAAATCCTGGCCCCATTGCGATACGCAATGCGCTTCATCTACCGCGACCAGCGGAATGGGCGCCTGCGAGGCGAACTCCACAAAGCGCGGATCCTCCAAACGCTCAGGCGCAACATAGAGCAGGTCGAACTCTCCCGCCAGGGCACGCGCCATAATCGAACCCTGCTGAGACGGGGTAAGCGTGGAGTTCAGATACGCCGCCTGAATGCCAGCATCCTGCAAGCTGCGCACCTGGTCGCCCATCAGCGACACCAATGGGCTTATGACCAGCGCAAGGCCGCTCATGACAACGCCCGGTATCTGATAGCACACCGACTTGCCGGCGCCGGTAGGCATGACCGCAAGTGCATCGCGACCTGCGAGCAAAGCCTGCACTACGCCCTGCTGGCCCGGCCTGAAATCCTTGTAGCCGAAATGCATCTCCAGCGCCAAGCGCGCCTGCTCTATAGGTACCGACACGGCAAACCTTTCCCTAACAACAAGTTCCACTATGCGCGAAGCGCAAACGCAAATCTCAATGCAGATGCAATGCAAACGCAAATGCGCGATTACATGATCATGTCACCGCATTCCTGCAAGAGAATCGCGGCTTGCAACAGCTTCGAAGCCTATCCCGGCGGTATTTCATCTGGGAAAACGCTTCGACAAACGTCTAGATAATAATCCCGTTGCAGTGATCTATTTCGTGCTGAATTATCTGCGCCGTAAAGCCACTGAAGCTTTTCTGGCAGGTTTTGAACGATTCATCCAGATACGACACGCGAATTTTGCGATACCGCTGACATGGCCGCTGCCCCACAAGCGACAGGCACCCCTCCTCGGTGGAATACTCGCTTGAGGCATGCACGATTTCGGGATTGAACATGAGCTTAGCCGTGCCATTGTCATCGAACACGATGATGCGCTTGCGCACGCCGATCATGTTCGCCGCCATTCCCACACACTCATGAGCGTGCGCTTCAAGTGTGTCGAGCAAATCCCGCCCAACAGGCACGTCCTCGATGGTTGCAGCCTCCGACGGCATGGCCAAGAACAGTTCGTTTCGCATAATCGGTCTGATCATCGGGCGCTCGTGCCTCCTTCATGGATATGGGCAAGTGGATTGCGAATACGCGAAAAGGGGTTTCGCTGCACCTACTGTACCATGCGAAACCCCCGCGTTCAAGAAAAATCGAACGTTTGTTTTATTGCATTTTCACACCGTTTGACCTGCGGAAACAGCAGATTCCTCAGCAAAAGCCCGTCAAATCCGCGCATTAAAACAAGTTTGCCACCCTCGACGACAAGCAACCCGACCGAGAAGCATAAGCGATATATACAGCAGCGAATCCCGAGCAAACCGACCGCAGACCGCCGCATTCATCAGACGTCTTCCAAGACCAGGCTCGCACCATGACGCGCGACACCGCCCCATCCCGAATGCGCTATCGTGGCAAAAACTTATCCAACTCGCGATCGAGCTCGGGCAGGTGCTTCACGTGCAGGCTGTCGGCGAACTTGCCGCGGACCATGACGCGCCGCACGTTTCGCAGCGCCTCCAGGTCATCAAGCGGGTTCGCATCCAGCACGATCATGTCGGCCGATTTCCCTACTTCGATCGAGCCCGTCTCGTCGCCAAGCCCGATGATGCTCGCGTTGCCCAGCGTTGCCGCATGCAACGCAAGTTGACGGCTTGCGCCCACGATGCGCTCGAAGTACACCAGCTCGCGCCACATATCGTATTGCGTGACGTACGGGCACGCCGAATCGGTACCCAATCCAACGGGAATCCCCTGCTCCAAGGCCTGTTTTGCGGCGGACACGATACCGTCGAAGACGATGCGGCCGTTGACCACCTGGATCTCGGTGGAATGGGTCATCTCAGGCGGCAGCTTGATGAACGGCAGCGCCGGGGAGACGGTGCAGGTCAGCGAGCTTTTGCGGCCCACGCCATTTTCCCGGAACAGCGCCAGCAGCTCGTCGTCCAAAACGCCGCCGTGCTCGATGGTGTCCACGCCCGCTTCCAGGCCCACGCGAACACCCTCGGTGCTCTCGATATGCGCCGCGGTATGCATGCCCAGCTTGTGAGCCTCGTCCACCGCGGCCGCCGCAATCTCGGGCGACATGCGCAGCACGCCCGGCTCGCCCTCCTTCTCGGCATCGAACACGCCGCCAGTGATGAACAGCTTCACCAAATCGCACTTGTGGGCGAAGCAGTCGCGCACAATATCACGCGCTTGATCAGGCGTTTCAGCAATGTGCGCGAACAGCCCCGCACCGTGGCCGCCCGGCACCGTCACGCCCACGCCCGAGGTGACCAAGCGCGGGCCCTGGTACTTGCCCGCGTTGATGGCATCGCGCACCCACACATCAGCGAATCCCGGATCGCCGACGCTTCGCACCGTGGTAACGCCGCTTGCCAGCTGCTGCTGAGCGTGCTTGCGCAGCGTGCGATGCAGGTACCAACGCCCGATGGGGTTGGCGACGACCTTCTCGATAAGGTCGCCCGCCGCGCCGGCGCTGGTGGGCTTGCCGTTGCCGCACAGATGCACATGCAGGTTGACCAGGCCCGGCATCAGGTACGCGCCCTTCAGATCAACCTCCTGCGCACCCGCAGGACCCACCGTGGAAGCGGCCGGCCCGACCGCGCTGATGCGGCCATTGTCGTCCACCGCGACGGTCATATTCTCTTGCAGCTGCATATCGCGCGTGCCATCGAGCAGCGTTGCGTGCGTGAATACATAAGACATGGCATTCCCCTTTACTTGCCTGCGCCGATGCGTGGGCATGGCGCGGAATCAATGGTTCGAGCCTACCAAGAACTCGACAAACCGTCTAGGGAAAATGCCCACATGAGGAAAACTTGCCGGAGCTAGGGACGAAATTATCTGCCAGCTCGATTCACACGAATCATGAAACGGAAGCCTCTTCTATCTGGGGAATTCCCAGAATCGCAAGATAGAAGAGACCGCGACCCGTCAACGAAGCAAGGTTTCCCGGTCATCCCGATAGCTTCCCGGCAGACAAGGTTTTCCCGGATCTGCAAGGTTCGCCCGACAACTTTCGGTGTAGCGGACAAGAGTTCTGCAAGATGGCGGCGTCATACTCGAATCAGGCGATGAGGCGGCTGGATTAAAGCGGGCCGTGTCATGGGAGACGCTCCTGACCTGCTGCTTCACTCCCCATCGCCTCTCCTCCCTTTGGAACGGGCGGGCTCCTCGCAAACTCAGGGCCTGCCCGCCACAAGCAAACAGACCGCCACGAAGCGCAAAGCGGCTCCACGCTTCCGCGCATACAAACCGCCATGAAACGCAGACAACTCCGTGCCCCCATGCACGCCGATACCCCCGATCCGCACCACACGACCGTCAAACCGTCCCGACAAGAACACACCAGGAGGCGCGAATGCAAACAACAAACCCCGGCGCTTCACCGCAGCAAACAGCGAGCCGCCCCGAAGGACGGCTCGCTGCAATCATCTTATGGACCTGCTTATGCCTTCGATGCCTGGTAAGCCTCGACCAGCTTCTTGGTCACGTCGGCGGGCGCAGGGTCATAGCCCTCCAGCTCGATGTAATAGCTGCCGGAACCGCGCGTCATGGCACGCAGGTCCTTGGTGTAGCTGATGACCTCGGCATATGGCACGCGCACCATGATGACCGTCTCGCCCTCGTCGGTAGAATCGGTGCCGACGATGCGTCCGCGGCGCGTGGCGATATCGCCCATAACGGTGCCGGCGTACTCCTCGGTCACCACGATATCCATGGTTGCCATGGGCTCGAGCAGAATGGCACCAGCCTGCTCGCATGCCGCACGGAAGCCGATGCGCGCAGCGGTCTTGAACGCCATCTCATTGGAGTCGACCGAATGGTACGAGCCATCGAACACGGCGCACTTGATGTCAACCATGGGATACCCTGCCAAGAAGCCCTCTGCCATGGCCTCCTGAACGCCCTTGTCAACAGCGGGGATCAAACCGCCGGGGATAGCGCCGCCCTTGACCTCGTCGGAGAACTCATAGCCCTCGCCGGGGTTGGGGCTGATGCGCAGCCAGCAATCGCCGAACTGGCCTGCGCCACCGGTCTGCTTCTTGTGGCGTCCCTGGGCCTCGGCCGTCTTCGTGATGGTCTCGCGATATGGGATGCGCACGGGAACCAAACGCGCCTCCACCTTCGCCTGCTCCTTCATGCGCGCAAGCAGCGTTTCCACCTGGGCTTCGCCCATTGCCGTGACGATGGTCTGGTGCGTCTGCTCGTTGCGCGCAACGCGCAGCGTGGGGTCGTTCTCGACCGCGCGCGCAAGGAAGGTGCCGACCTTGTCCTCTTCCTTCTTATTAGCCGCCTCGATGGCAACGGGATATTGCGGCACAGGCAGCGGCAGCGGATCGATGGACATCGTGCCCGATTGCGACAGCGTGTCGCCGGCACGCGTATCGGTGAGCTTGGGAACCACGACGATGTCGCCGGCCTTCGCGGACTTCACATCCGTGGCCTCCTTACCCATCATCACATACAGATGGCCCAGGCGATCCTTCTTGCCCGTGCGCGCATTGGTCAGCTCCATGCCGGGCGTGAGCACGCCGCTGATCAGCTTCAAGTAGCTCAAACGTCCCACGAACGGGTCGGCAACGGTCTTGAAGACGAACGCCGCCGGCTCGCCGTCCTCATCCACGAACGTCTCCTCGCCGTTGGCAAGACGAAAGGCGCCGTGGTGGCGCGGATGCGGGAAGTAGGTGCAGATATCCTTCATCACGCAACGGATGCCCTGCTCGATGATGGTGGATCCCACGTACACGGGGATGAACAGCTCCTGCGCGATGGCCTTATCGAGCAGGCTCTCGAGCTCTTCCTGCGTCAGCTGCTCGGAGCCGTCCAGGTACTTCATCATCAGGTCGTCGTCGGCCTCGGCCACCAGGTCGCACAGGCGGTCGCGCGCAATCTGCGCCGCCTCAGCGTACTCGGCCGGGATATCCTCGATACGGTCGTCGGTGGTGCCGTCCTGATCGAAGTAGCGGGCCTTCATGCGCAGCACGTCGATAACGCCCTTGAAGTCCTCGGCAACGCCGATGGGGATGGTGACCGGGCCCAAGCGGCTTCCGAAGCGCGCGTGCAGCTGCGCCATAATGGTGTCGAAGTTCGCATGCTCGCGGTCGATGTGGTTGATGAACACGGCGCGCGACAGGCGCATGCCCTCGGCTTCGCGCCACAGCTTCGTGGTCATGACCTGGGGACCTGCGACGGCATCGATGACGAACAGCGCCATTTCGGCAGCCTGCATGGTGGCAAGCGTGTCGCCGATGAAGTCGGGATGACCCGAGGTGTCGAGCAGATTGATCTTGTAATCATGGTACGGAATGGGCGCGACGGAGGTGCCCAGAGTGAACTTGCGACGAATCTCTTCCTGGTCGTAGTCAAGATAGGATTTGCCGTCGTGGGTGGTACCCATACGCGGCGTGCGGCCTGAAACGTGCAACATAGCCTCGGCAAGCGAGGTTTTGCCGGCGCCGTCTTGGCCCACCAGCACGATGTTTCGGACATGTTCGGTAGCAGGAGCTGCCATACGATCACCTTCCCCTTATAAAGGCGTCGCGCCCGATTCGCCAACTCGATTCAAGCGCGAAACGCAGTCGAACCAAACGGTCGGAACACTACCGATAGTGTAGCGCAAAACCCAGCGCGAACCGGTAAAACGCCTGATGATGGATACGCCCCGGGGCGTTGCAGGGAGGTGGGCAGTGCCCCGAGGCCGCCGCAAGGGAGGTGATTCGGGAAGCTGAAAGACGAGCAGCAAGGATGCCGAGCTTTGTGGGAACCCGGGCAGACAGCAAGCCGGGGCGCTGCGACGGGAACGGGGGGGCCAACGGCGAGTCGAAGCACTAGGCGGAAAGGAAACCGGGGAACCGAGACAATGCGCAGAGAGAGATCGCCTGCAAACTGAAGTACCGTGGAGCAGACGGACCTCGAAGAGCACTGGGTAATACATGTGGCGAACTCGTTACGCATTGGTGACAGCGTCGGCGCGCGCAGGCCCGCGGTGCCTCCGGCGCGATACCCTACGGATAGCGGAACGCGGCTGCTAGGCCCGTCCCGCACAACGATTACCCGCGCCGCCCCGTGCGGCGCTGCGCATAAGGAGCAGCTTATGGCGTTCCCGAAACACCCCATCATCGACGTGACCCCTGTTGACGCGGCGCGCGGCGCCGCCGCTGCGGCCCAAGCCGCTGCGGAGCCCTTCACGCCGCCCTCGTTCGGCAAGCGCGTCGGGAAGGTGGATAACCAGCCGCTGCACACCACGTTCGTCGACGGTCGCGGCAACCCCGTTCGCAATCAAGGCGATGCTGCCGCTGCTGCATCGCGCCTGGCGGGCGCAGCCCAAACCGTGGCCGGCGCCGCCGTTATGGCGGTAGGCGTGCCCATGCTCATATTGCCCGGGCCCGGCGTGCTCGCCATCGGCGCCGGCGCCGCCATAGCCGCCGGCGGCATCAAGAAGATCCGCAACGGGAAGTAGCGCAAAGACGACGGCGGTTATTCGCCGCTCCCAAGCCTTTCGCACCCACCAGCCCAAACCCCTCGAGCCCAACAGCCCGCATATCGCCTCGTGCGATGCACGGGCCGTTCGCTTCTTTGACCCGCAAGTCCCTCTCGATATCATCCGTCCGCATACCGTTTTACGGCATAGCAGGGTTTTCGCATTGCACTATCTCCGCCGATCAAGCCAGGCACACGCCAGTTCAACGGCTCCGCAACGCAAATGCTATATCGCCTTGCGCGGCGCGCGGACCATTCGCTTTTTTGCCCGCAAATCACACGCCCGCCAGCGCAACGACATCGCAATGCAACGGCTTCGCAACGCGAAGGCAACGCTCGGGGTTTCCCCATTGCAAGCTGCTGCCGCAGGCGTACTATTCCTTTCCCACAGGGGCAAAACGCCCCGAAAGAGCAAACGCAGGCGCAAACCCGCGCGTCAACATTGAACGGAGGCACGTATGTGCACAGCGATTCGATTCACCGATTCTGACGGAAACCTATATTTCGGCCGCAACCTGGACTGGGCGTACGGCTACGGCGAGACCATCACATTCACCCCGCGCAACCATCCCGCGAACACGGGACACCGCGCGGTGTTGGGCATGGCCATCGCGTCGGAAGGGTATCCGCTGTATTTCGACTGCGCCAACGAGAATGGCCTGGCCATCGCAGGCCTGAACTTCCCCGGCTACGCCTACTTCCCCGACGATGCGCGTCCGAGAACCACTGCTGTAGCCCCATACGAGTTCCCCTTGTGGGTCACCTCGAACTTCGACAACGTTGACGACGTCGAGGCGGCGCTGGCGAATATCACGCTGGTGAACAAGGGCTTTGGCAACTTCCCTGTCAGCATGCTGCACTGGATCATCGCTGATGCTAGCGAGTGCATCGTGGTGGAATCGACCGCCGAGGGCCTGCAGGTGATGCGCGACCCCGCCGACGTGCTGGCAAATCAGCCGGGCCTTGCGTGGCATCTGGAGAACCTGCGCAGCTACATGAACGTGACGCCCAGCGCCCCCAGTTCCGTGACCTGGGCAAACGCAACGCTGACGCCCTACGGCGCAGGCGCGGGCATGCGCGGGCTGCCCGGCGACGTGTACTCGCCCTCGCGTTTCGTGCGCGCCGCATACCTGAACGCGCATCATGCGCCAAAAGATACCGAGAGCGGCAACGTGGCACGCGTCTTCCGCACGCTCGGCGGCGTGGCAATGGTGGAAGGAAGCGCGCAAATGAACGACGGCGCGAACGAGTTCACCGTGTTCACCAGCGCCTATTCCGCACGCGAGGGCCGCTACTACTTCAACACCTACGAGAACCCCGCCTACACCACCGCCGCTTTCAAGGACTTCGACCTCGACGGCACCGAGGTCCAGCAGCTGCAGTAGACGCACCCATCCGTCCGAAGCGCCCATTGCGAACCCGGTGTAAGAGGTACGTCTCAAAATGCATAAAGCGGGGTTTGCTTGACAATGTGCCGCATATGTCACGTCGCAGGTGCTAATTGGCCGTTGCGTTGACGCGTTGTGCTATCATCCCTTCAGGACGAGTGACGCTTCCAGACATCTGGGAGCACAATAAGAAAGAAGGAATCATGGCAGAAGAATGCTCGCACGAGTGCGGCAGCTGCGGTGTATCGGGGTGTGGCGAGCGTACCGCCGCCGGCCCCACCAAGCTTGAGACGAACAAGCGCAGCAACGTCAAGCATGTCATCGGCGTTGTCTCCGGCAAGGGTGGCGTAGGCAAATCCCTGGTCACCAGCCTGCTTGCCAGCGAAATGAACAAGCGCGGCAACAAGGTTGGCATCCTGGACGCCGACATCACCGGCCCCTCCATCCCGAAGACCTTCGGCATCACCAACCCGCTTACCGCCGACGCCGACGGCATCCTGCCCGGCCAGACGCAAACAGGCATCAAGGTCATGTCCACCAACCTCATGCTTCCCAAGGGCGACCTGCCCGTAGCATGGCGCGGCCCGGTCGTTTCCAACGCCATCCGCCAGTTCTGGAGCGAGACGAACTGGGGCGACATCGACTACCTGTTCGTCGACATGCCTCCGGGAACCTCCGACGTGCTGCTCACCGTGTTCCAGTCGCTGCCCGTCGACGGCATCGTCACCGTGTCCGCTCCACAGGAGCTGGTGGCCATGATCGTGGGCAAGGCGGTCAACCTTGCGCATGACATGGACGTCGAGGTGCTGGGCCTGGTGGAGAACATGGCCTACTTCAAGTGCGACGATTGCGGCAAGGAGCACCACATCTTCGGCGAGCCGCAGGGCGCCGAAGTTGCCGAGCGCTACAACATCCCCGCTTACACCACCCTGCCCATCGACCCGAAGTTCGCGCGTCTGTGCGACGAAGGCAAGGTCGAGGACTACGACGTGGAAGGCAAGCTGGACGTCATCATCGACAAGATCGTCGAAGCCGGCGAAAAGCAGGAAGAGGAAGCGGCCGAATAACAGTCATCCCGCCGCAAGCCTTTAGATTGCGAAAGCCCGTGAACCCTTTGAGGTTCGCGGGCTTTCTCTTTGCCTGCAACCATTACGCAACAACCGGTGTACATCGGTAACCGATGGGTGAACAGGGGACGGAGGTGCGTTCGCCACACCCGCAAACCATAACCCCCGGGCCTCACCTACAGCCCGGGCGAACGTCCCTCCGGCCCCTGTTCATTCTGGGAACGGAGGTGTATTCGCCTAATCGTGAGCAAGGCGGCCTTCCTTGCCCACAATTAGGACGTCGAAGTGCTGACCCTGGTGGACAAACATGGCCTTACAAGCGCGATGACTGCAGCAAGAGCACACCGACCGTTAACGGCTACGACGGCGCGCCCATATCGCAACTGCCAGCGTGACGACGGCGACGATAGCCAGCGGAAGAACGGGTACGCTATCGCCGGTTCCCGCAGACAAAGCGCCTGCTCCCTGCGGTTCTCCCGAACCCTTTGGCCCGCCAGGGTTCTTGGAAGCATCGGGCTTCTCGGGGTTCTCAGGCTTCTCCGTATCATCAGGGTCCTCGAGATCGCCAGAATCGCCGGGATCCTCGGAATCGTCCGGCTCTTCAGAATCAGTGGCAACATCCAGGGCGTCGGATATCGCGTAGCCAACGCGCGTGTGCGGGTCGCCAGGCTCTTCGCCTTCTCGCGCAACAACGCCATCAACGCCCGCCGCATCATCCTCCGCGGGCGGAGCCCCGACGCCCGTGGCGTTGCCGAACCGGGAACTATCCCAACCCAGCGCCACCCAGCGTCCGCCGACCCAGCCGCCGGTCGAGTTCCCGACGAAATCATATGACCCCGCCTCATTTAACGACGAATCGAACAGGTGCGTCTCCTGCGGCTCGAACGCGCCCTTGTTTCCTATCGCGATGCGCGCTGCCGCCACCGTCCCCTGTTCGCCGACGACCAGATCCGTATACGTTGCCGCAACCGAGCTGACCGGGACAAGCGCCCGGCTGGCGGTTTGCATACCCGCACGGTCGAACCTCACGATCGTCCCTCCGCGCGACGCGTCGTCTTCAGACCCGCTGGCATCCAGACGGCCCGACGCCAACACGTACACGGCATCATCGCAAGCCACGACATCGTTGACAGCCTGATACCCGCTCAGTTTGCACGCGCACACCGGATCAAGGCTTTCGGTGAAATCTTCGAGCGCATCGGGGTTCAGCTCGGTCGGCGCCGTCGCGAATAGCGCCGCCACCGACTCCGCATCGTACAGGCGCACCGTCAGGTTCACCCCGCCAGGACCGCCATCGCCATCGAGAGTGTTCTCGGTGAACACGGCGGCGATCAGCCCGTTGCCCGCATCATAGACGCCCGACGCCCGTGTCCAAAGCACGCGCTCCTCAGCCGAAACCGCAGCACTCGCATCCGCCCCGCCTGCCGCAACGTCCGCAAACGCCGACGTCATCACATAACCCTCGCCGAAGCCAAGCTGATACGCATACATCCCCAAAACCGGTACGTTACCCACCGCCATGGCGCGAACGGTGCCAGGGAACCGGCTGAGGGACGCCTCGCCGAGCACCCGATGCGAGCCAAGGTCCACCAAGTAGGCGCGCGCCAAGCCGGAAGCGTCGAAGTTCTCGAACGACACCGTCACCAGACAGCGGTCATCGGGCAGCACGGCGCATTGCAGCACCACGCTGGCCTGCGGATACGTTGGCAGCGCCGCGCCTTCGATCTTCGCCTCGCTCACCTTCGACGGGTCCTTCTCGTCGATGGTCTCCAGATACAGGTTCTCGCCGACCGCACGCAGGAAGCAATGCGACCCATCGTCACGGGAGAACACCGAGGAGATGCCGACGCCTTCATCTAGCGGGTCGGTCTCCAGCTCATAGAAGCCATGCTTGCCGAAGCTGACCAGGCCGGACGGCGAAAACGGAACGCGAATCTCCTCGGAATACACCTCTTCCCCATCGGCCACGCCCAGCAGGAAACAACCCGCGGGGAACACCGCCTCGCAGTCGCTGGTCGGCAAAACCTCGCCGGGGTTAAACTGATATCGCATGGAAACGGTTTCGCCGCTCACGTCCGCAGCGGAGAAGATGCGCCTTCCATCAATCACGAGATACGGGAACGCCTCGTTCTCGAGCGCCTTATAGAGTGCAGGATACGACATGGCGAACGTCACAGGACCCCAGTTCAGCAGCGTGGCAGGCTGCAGGGAAAGGGAGAAGTTGCCCGGAACCGGCTCGTCGGCATCCGACCAAGAAACGGTAACGGCACCGGAATCTTCGCCGCATTCGCCAAACGAGAACGTCAAGCCCGTGAAACCGCCGCCGATGCTTTCGCCGAAATTCGTGGAGGGATAGGTGGTCGGCGACACCTCCTGGCCGTCATACAGCATGCACCCATACCCGTCGCCCGTAATCGCAGCGGGCGCGTAACCGATCCCGTCGGAATGGGTGGCGTCCATATCAGGGTCGACCAGCTCGATAAGCTGGTTGCCAGGTGCTCCGGAGGTGTTCTGGTATAGATAGTCGTCCCCCTCCGCGGAAAGCGCCGCCTGCACGCGGAAGAGCCTGAAGCCCGACGGCAGCTCGAAATCCTGGCCGCCGCGCTTGTACACCAGCGACTGGTTGCCGGCATAGCGATCGTATTGCAGCAGATAGAACGACGAGAACAAGCCCTTCGCCGGGTCGAGCAGATCATCGGAATCGGACACGGCGATAAACCCGCCGCACTCGGCAAGGTCTGAGCTCGTGAACGCGGAAAGCACCTGATCGATCGAATGCTCATCGTAGTGCTGCGCAACGCCACCGCGCTGCACGTCGACCCCATCGGCGTTAGCAACCACGCGCACGACCTTGCTTTCATCGATCCAACCGAGCATCCATTTGAAGAAGGCGTTGGTGTCGCCGGCGTTATTGTCCATCAGGTCGAACGTCAGGCACCCCGAACGCCCCGACAAGCCGACCGTCGATTTCCGATAACTGTACAGATCGGGAAGGCCGAGCACGTGACCCGTTTCGTGGATGAGCGTGGAAGCCGCCATGTCCACAGCGCAGTTGTCGGCCAGCAGGCACGCGTTCCACAGACGCATGCCGTCCCATGTACGCTCGTACACCTCGGGAGGAGCCTGCTGCGGCACCGTCCATTCCTGGCTCCACCAGGTACTTCCCCACCCGGCATCGGGGCCAGCGAAATGCAGGTACACGCAATCGATGTACCTATCGCCGTTTCCGTCAAATTGCGAAAGGTCCAGGGTCTCGTCAAGCTCATCGAGCGCTTCCACGAACAGCAAGTTGATGTCGTGCTGATAGTAGCTGCGCTCGTGTTTCGCCTGATAGTCCACGGCGGTTCCGGAGATGTCGAGCGCACCGTAACTTGCGCGCTCATAGTAGGCGTGCAGGCTTTCATACGGGAACGCGGACGTGCCGTCGCCGTTGATAAGCGCATCGAGCGCCTCAAGCGTATCGTCATCGGCGAAGGAATAGTCCGGGAACGACACGCGCAACGCCAGCACGTGTCCGACGCCGACCGTGGCCATACCGCTTTTCCAAGTCGAAGGAACCGCGGAGCGCAGCGAGAACATATCCGCGCCCTGGCCAAGCGCCGCCGCTTGCCGCGCAAGAGCCTGCTGCGTGAGGTCGGCGGACAGCTGCGCATGGCCGAGGCGCTCGGCAACCTGCGCACGCTCGTCAAGCGAACCGTCTGCACGGTAGCTTTCAACTTGCTCCTGAGTGGGGACGCACGGCGAACCTTGTTCGCCGGCACCGGCGGCGTCGACGGCAAACGCCGAAGCGGGCGCGGTTGCAAAGGCCAAAGCCAGGACAACGACCGCAACCGCGCTGGAAGCGACGATCTTCACCTGACGCGCAAGGGTATCAACGGTGGACGATTGATTGCTCATGCGGTTCCTTTCGCAAGGGAGGGGCCCGTCATCTACCTGCCGGTTCACGCCATACGGAGCTTGAGAGCGAAACGGAGACGGAGATGCGTTCATTATGAACAGGGGACGGAGGTGTGTTCATGCGGTCGTCGTCTCCTGTTCACCCTGTGTGTAAAGAGAACGGCTGCCGCAAAACGCAGCAACCGCCCACTGGCAAAACAATATCAGGTGGAACTATACAGCCCTGGGAGGCCCCGGTCAAACCTATAGCCCGTAGAACTCCGTGGTCAATGGGCGCGCGAACAGGTCCTTTGCCGCCGCTTTCGGGTCGGCGCCTTCCCACACCACGCTACGCACCACGTCGGTGATGGGAAGCTCGACGTCGTAGGCGTCCGACAGCGTTTTCAGCGTTTTGCACGCCAGCGCGCCTTCGACGACCATGTGAGTACGCTCGCGATACGCGTCAAGCGTGCCGCCCTTCGCCAGCTCCACGCCGAACGAACGGTTGCGCGAATGCTCGGAGGTGCACGTGGCGATCAGGTCGCCCGCACCGGCCAAGCCCATGCACGTGATGGCCTGTCCGCCGCACTTCACCGTCAGGCGGCTCATCTCAGCCAAACCGCGCGTCATGATCATGGCGGCCGTGTTGTCGCCGTAGCCCAGGCCGTAGGCCACGCCCACCGCGATGGCGATGACGTTCTTGAACGCGGCGCACAGCTCCACGCCCGTGACGTCGTCGCTGGTGTAGGTGCGGAACGTCGGCGCGGCGAACAGGTCGCGGAACATCACCGCCGTGTCCTGGCTCGACGATGCGATCACGGTGCCCGCCGGCTTGGCCTTGATGACCTCCTCGGCATGGTTGGGACCCGAAAGCACCGCCAGGCGGTCCTTGTTGCCTAACTCGGACTCGAACACGCCCACAGGCAGATAGCCGCTGTCGGCCTCCACGCCCTTTGAGCAGATGATGATCGGGAACTGGTCGTCCACCACATCGGACAACACGCGCGCCACGCCGCGCAGCAGGTTCGAAGGCGTCACGATGACGGCAGCCTTCGCACGATGCAGCGCATCGCGGTACGAGGTGGTGGCCACGATATTCTCGGACAGCTTCGCATCCGAAAGGTAGCGCGGGTTGGCGTGCTCATGGTTGATGCCATGCACCACCGAATCCTTGCGCGCCCACAGGCTCACGTTATGCCCGTTGAGGGCCAGCGTCTGCGCCAGCGCGGTTCCCCATGAACCGGCGCCGATGACTGCAACCTTCATGTCGTCGTCCACTTTCCTTACGCTTCCTTACCCTTTTGCCCGATACGGCGCTCGTTGCCGGCGCGCAGGCGCGCGATGTTGCCGCGATGTGCCCAAACCACCGTCAGCGCCGCCACCGTGGTGCATACCCACGCGGCAGGCGCGAAGGTGGCATACAAGAAGTAGTACGCGGCGAACAGCGGGCACGCTCCCGCGGCGGCGATGGAACCCACCGATACGTACTTGGTGGCAAGCACCAGCACGGCGAAAATGGCCAGCTCAAGACACGCGCCCTGCCAGCCGAACGTCACGAACAGGCAGCCCACGGCCACAGCGATGCCCTTACCGCCCTTGAATCCCAGCCAAGGGCTGAAGATGTGCCCCCACACGCAACCCAGGAAGGCCACCGTGACGAAATCGTCATAGCCGATCACGTGGCCCGACAGCGACACACCGCCGCCGAACATGGCAGCAGCCGCGGCCGCAATCAGGCCCGATACGATGCCCTTGCCGAAATCCAGCACGAACACGGCGCTGCCGCCCACCTTGCCCATGGTGCGCATGGCATTGGTGGTGCCGATGTTGCCCGAGCCGTGCTCGCGGATGTCGGTGTGGTAGAACACCTTCGAGATGATGACGCCCCAGGGGATGGACCCCAGCAGGAAAGAGATGACGAAAACCCCTAATGCTCCCAGCAGTTCCACAGCGGCTCTTTCCTAGTCCTTCTTTTTAAATTTCATACGGATGGGCGTGCCCGTCAGGTCGAACGACTTTCGCAGGCGATTCTCCAGGAAGCGCTCGTAGTTGTCGTTGACCAGGTCGGGGCGGTTCACGAAGAACGTGAACTGCGGCGGGCACGTTGCCGTCTGCGTGACATACTTCATGCGCAGGATGGCCTTGCCCTTCGACACGGTGTGGCCGCCCTCGCGGATCTCGCCCAGCCAGACGTTAAGCTGGTTGGTGGGGATGTTCTTGCAGAAGTTCTCGTACGCGACGTCGACGGCTTCCCAGATGCGATGGACGGACTTGCCCGTGAGCGCGCAGGTGGCGACAACGGGGGCGTAGCCCACGAAGGTCATGCGGTCAGTGATCTTCTCGCGAACCTCGGCCTTGGCGTCGGGGCCCTCCACCAGGTCCCACTTGTTCAGCACGATGACCATGGCGCACTGGCGGTCGGCGGCGAAGCCGGCCACGCGCTGGTCCTGGTCGGTCAGACCGATGGAACCGTCGATCACGAGGATGGCCACGTCGGCGCGGTCGATGGCGCGCATGGCGCGCACGAAGCCGTAGTACTCCACGTCCTCATCGATCTTGCTCTTCTGGCGCAGACCGGCGGTGTCGACGATGGTGTAGCGCTGGCCGTCGTGCTCGATGACGGTGTCGATGGCGTCGCGCGTGGTGCCGGCGACGTTGGACACGATGGAACGGTCGTCCGAGGTCAGACGGTTGGTCAGCGAGGACTTGCCGGCGTTGGGGCGGCCGATGATGGCGATGTTGATGCCGCCGTCCTCTTCCTCGTCGTCGGCGGTCTCGACCTTCTTCAGGTCCTCCACCACGGCGTCGAGCAAGTCACCCGTGCCGTTGCCGTGCAGCGAGGAGACCGACCACGGATCGCCCAGGCCCAGCTGGTAGAACTCCCAAACCTGGTCCATGGTGTCGGGGTTGTCCATCTTGTTCACCACCAGGTACACCGGCTTGGAGGTCTTGCGCAGCACGCGCGCCACCTCCTCGTCATCGGCGTTGATGCCGGTGCGGCCGTCGACGATGAACACGATGACGTCGGCCTCGTTCACGCCGGCGAACGCCTGGGTGCGGATGGAGCTTTGGAACGCGTCATCGTCGCCCATCTCGATACCGCCGGTATCGATGAGCTTGAACGGCACGCCGTTCCAGTCGGCGATGTGGTACGAACGGTCGCGGGTGACGCCGCGCATCTCGTGCACGATGGCCTCGTCGGCCTGGGCAATGCGGTTAACGAAGGTGGACTTGCCGACGTTCGGCCGTCCAACAACCGCCACAATGGGCAGAGCCATATCAAATCCTTTTCGGTTGAGGAAAATACTACGTTTGCGGCGTCGCTATGCGCGCGCCAGTTCGACGAGTTCCGGCAAGAACCCAGTCGCGTTACAGGATACCACGCTCACGGGCACGCCCGCCGCCTTCCCCATATCCTCCAACGTAGCATCATCGAGCGTGACGCCGTCGTCGTTGAAGATGACCTTGGGGACCACGTACGTCCAACCCGGGTGCTCGGCCGCATCGGCGCGGATGGCATCGGCGATATCGCAGCTGCACAACAGCCCCGTGACGTCGACGTTCCCGCCGAAGAAGCGGTTCTCCACGAACAGCGGCTCCACCACCCCGGCCAGCGGGCCGCGCGAGAACAGCGGACGGAAGAAATGCGGCGTGGCCATGCCGGCGATGTAGCGCACGCGCATGCCCGCCTGCTTGAGCGCCTGCGCGGCTTGCGCGTCGAGCCCGGCCGCTTCCGCCGCCTCCCAATCGTCCACGAACGAGCGGATGATGCCCACGCCGTCCTCGAACATGCCGAAGTCGCCGTAGTGCTCGGTAGACGGAAGGTTCTCCAGCAGCTCGTCGCCGTAGGCGTTGCAGTAGAATTCATCGGCGGCGAAAGCCCACAGGTGGCCTCGTTCGGCAAGGGCACGCTGCTGAGCAGGCACAATGGTGTCCATAGCAGCACGGGCGGCAACCGGGTCGTTGAAGCTTTTCGTGAAGCAGGT
The DNA here is from genome assembly GCA_934661765.1 of uncultured Senegalimassilia sp. The sequence goes on along the minus strand of CAKUJT010000007.1, from coordinate 10,854 downwards.
CTGGTGCTTGGTGAAACCCAGCGGCACGATGCAGATGTCCAGGATGCCCGGGCGAGCGTACGCCCAATCGAGCGTTTCGCGCAGCGCGTCGCCGTCGTTCTCATCGGGCATGAGCACGATCTGAGCGTGGAACTCGATGCCGGCAGCAAGCAAGCGGTCCATCACGTCGATGCCGTGCTGGGCATGCCTGCCGATGATGCGCCGGCGAACCTCGGGGTTGGACGCGTGCAGGGAAACGCGCAGCGGGCTGATGTGTTGCTCGATGATGCGCGCCTCGTCCTCGGCCGACAAGTTGGTGAACGTGACGAACGTTCCCGACAGGAAGCTGAGGCGGAAGTCATCGTCGCGCAGGGTCAGCGACGGGCGCATGTCGTCGGGCAGCTGGCGCATGAAGCAGAAGATGCAGGCGTTGCGGCACTGCTTGACGCCGTCGAACACCACGCCGGAGAACTCGAAGCCCCACTCCTCGCCTTCGTAGCGCTCAAGCTCCACCTCGCCGGAGTCGCCATCGGTGTCGATGTAGCCGAGGGTGATCGCGTCGTCGGCGGTAAGCCAGCGCCAGTCGATCATGTCGCGCACGGGCTGGCCGTCCACGCTGGTGATGATGCAGCCCGGCGTGAAGCCCGCGTCATCGGCAGGGCTTTCGGGCAGCACGGATTCGATGACGGCCTTCGGGGGCTCAGGAGCGCGGCGTTTGCGGCCGCCCGCGGACTGCGCAGCCTGCTTCGCCACATCCTGAGGAGGATAAATGCCCACGTCAACACCGCCTTTCCGCTTCCATTCGCCCATATGCCGTCGATTTTTCGCAGCATATCATGGTAGCATGCCGCGCCCGCCAAGACGCACGACGGAAACGCGGCGCGGAAAATCAGCGCAACTGAGGATGAAGACCTACGAAACGGAGAACGACCTGAGGGCGTCGCGGACGGTGCGGTACTGGCGCTGGCTGATGGGCACCGCCTCGTCGCAGTCCATGACCAGCCCATCGGCAGAGGCTTGGACCACGTGCTCCATGTTCGCCAAGTAGCTTTTGTGGCAGCGCACGAAGCTGCCAGGCAGCTGCTGCTCGAGCTCGGCCAGGGCCGCATACGATTCCAACACGCGAGCGTCCGACAGCCTGACCAGCACTTTTCGCCCGATGCTTTTCACGTACACCACGTCGGCAGGGTCCACGATGTGCACGGTCCCAGCGCTGCGCAGCGCAAGCGGGCTTGCCGCGCGATGGCCGAGCAAGCCGAACACCTTGTCCAAGGCGTCGCGTGCCTCCGTGGGCGAATAAGGCGCCAGCAGCAGATACTGATGGTCGGTGCCGTACACCGCCGAGGTGTAGGCGGCGCGCGTGGTGCAGTACACGGTCAGCGGAAGGATGCCGCGGTCTTGCAGCTCGCGCACCAGCGCGATGCCGGAGCGTTCATCGGAGGCGCACGCCGGGAAGGCGCCAGGGGCATCCACAGGAGCGAACAGCGCATCGATACGCGGGCTTTGGGAGATTCGCTCGCTCACTTGGGAAAACGCGCAGCTCTCCAACTGGATCGCGCCGGCGCAGGGATGCTGCTCAATGAGCATGCGCAGCGTCTCAGGCTCGGGCACAGCATCTTCGACGAGCAATATCCTGCACATGGTGGCAACCTCCGCATCGCGTTCACGCACCGACGCTTTTGCGGCGCCGGACGGCTTCGTTCATGCTTCAAGGCTAACCCGGTTTTCGCGGGATTTGTTGTGCAACAAATCGGGCCGTTTCTTCACCGTCCGTGCACAAAACCGTCCCCGCCCTCACATGCCGAAACACGCGTGGACGGGGACGATTCACATGGGGATATATAGGAAATGCAGCGCCATGACGGCGGACAGGGAAATGCGGGTGTAGGCCCACCCGCATGATAAGGATCGCTACATGCGCTCCAGGCAGCGGACAACCTCGTCGATCTGGTCGTCGGGGGTGCTGGCGCCTGCCGTGACGCCCACGGAGGAGCAGCCCGCGAACCACGCCGGATCAAGCTCGGCGGCCGACTCGATGTGGTGCGTGCGCGGGCATTCCGCGGCGCAGATCTCGGCCAGATGCGTGGTATTGGCCGAATTGCGCCCTCCGATGACCACGATGGCGTCCACCTGCCCAGCAAGCTCTGCGGCGGCCTGCTGGCGCTGGCGCGTCGCCGTGCACACCGTATCCTTGACCTGCGCAGCAACGCCCTGGGCACGGATGCCCTCGAGCACGTCGTCAAGCGCATCGCGGGTTTGCGTGGTCTGCACGACCACGCCCACGTGCTCGGGCAGTTCACCGGGCAGGTCGGCGGCCGTTTCCGCCACGTGCACCTGCGCACCGGCCTCGTGGGCGTAAGCCACCAAGCCCTCCACCTCGGGATGACCCTCCTCGCCCACAACAACCACGTAGCCACACTCCTCGGCAAGCGTGGCCGCGGCCTTTTGCGCACGCGCGACATGCGGGCACGTGGCATCGATCACGGGAAGCCCGCGCGCCTCCACCGAGCGGCGCACGGCCGGGGTGACGCCATGGCTGCGAATGATAATGGCCCCGTGCGTGGCCTGCTCGGGCTCCTTGACGGCCAGCACGCCGCGCGCCTCAAGGTTCGCCACCACCTGGGGATTATGGATGAGCGGCCCCAACGTGAACGCGCTACCATCGCCCTCGCTGGCCTTCAGGGCCAGGTCAAGGGCTCGTTGCACGCCATAGCACGCGCCGGCGTTCTTGCTGCGAATGACTTCCATGTCCGGTCCTTTCATATAGGCATAGGTGAGGCACGCGGGTTGCGGCTCGCAGATTGCGATTCACAACTGCGACTACGGTTTGCGAGCTCGCGTGCTTTGAGTTTGCGACTCGCAACCGCAACTGCGGCTCTCGGCTTTTGCGACGCACGATAGCGCAAGGGGCCGCTCACGCGGCCCCTGCTCCCCCAAACCTGCTGTTACTGCTCGACCTTCGCCTTCTTCGTGGGGCGGGTCAGCTCGATGGCCTCCTCGGGGGTGTGCTCGGGAATGGGATGAGCGGCGAACACCTCGGAGAAGTCGCGGCCGTCCGGGAACAGCGCGCGCATATCCACCTGCTCGCGCGGCACGCGCTGATGCAGCGCGAACACCTCGCGCATGGCGTACCACGAGCACCCGTCCAGGCGGTCTTCCTTCGGCAGGAAGTCGAAATCGCTTACCACCAGGGGCTTTCCGTATTCCACCGTGATCTTGGGGAAATGCATGCGCTCGCCTTTGCGCTTGACGTTCTCCGCCTCGCGCACGCACATGGGCAGGATGGGCGCCTTGCCCATCTTCGCGATGAATGCCGCACCGGAGTGGATCTGGGGCGTTTTGCTGCCCTTGCCGCGACGCGTGCCCTCCGGCAGGATGCCCACCAGCTGGTTTCCCTTCAGCATGTGCGCCGCACGCTTGATGGCGGTGCGGTCGGCCGAATCGCGCTTGATGGGGAACGCGCCCACGCGCGAGAGGATCTGCCCCGCCAAGCCGTGCGCGTTGCCGAACAGCGAATCGCGGCCCATCAGGCGCACGAACTGGCTTGGGCGTGCCGCCACATACATGAGCACCACGTCCAAAAACGACGTGTGGTTGGAAACCACCACCACACCGCAGCGGTCCTTGAACGCGCGAAGGTTCTCGCGCCCGTCCACGCGATAGCGGAACAGCACCTTGAACACGAAACCGATCAGCACATACGCGAAGTTCGCGAACCAATGCGGGATCTGCTTCTCGTCGGTGGTGCCGCCAAGCGCGCGGTCCCACATATCCTCGTATCTCAGAAACAGGCTCATACGTGCACACCCTTCTCCTGGGCCAGCGCGCAGATGCGCTCGATGACCTGCTCGATTGTGCGGCCGGTGGAATCCATCTGCACGGCATCGGGCGCCGGTTTGAGCGGGCTGGTATCGCGCGAGGAATCGATGGCGTCGCGGCGCTCGATGTCGGCGAGCACCTCGGCGTAATCGGTGCTGCCCACACCTCGGCGCTCGTTTTGCGCCACGCGGCGATGAGCGCGTTCGGCGGCGCTGGCGGTCAGAAACACCTTCAGCTCAGCCTCGGGGAACACCGCCGTGCCGATGTCGCGGCCTTCCACCACGTAGTTGCCCGCGCGGCCGATGCGCTGCTGCTGAGCCACAAGCGCCTGGCGAACGGCAGGGGCGGCGGCCACGGCGCTGACCGAGCGGTCAATCTCGGCGGTGCGGATGGCATCGGTCACATCCACGCCGGAAATGGAGACGCGGCGCGGCAGCGGGTCGCCCGGCTCATGGGAGAACCCGATCTCGTGCATATCGGCGATGCGGCCGAGCGCTTCGCCATCTTCCAGCGAGACGCCATCCTGCAGCGCCTGCCAGGCGATGGAGCGGTACATGGCGCCCGTATCCAGGCACGAGAAGCCTAAACGGCGCGCGACCGCCTTCGAAACGGTCGATTTGCCGGCACCGCTCGGGCCGTCGATAGCGATGATCATCGTGCAAGCCTTTCGATATCGTCCAGGAAGCCGGGGTAGCTGACGCGCACGGCCTCGAAATCCTTGATGTTCACAGAAACCTTGCCGGTAAGGCCGACGAGCGACCAGGTCATGGCAAGGCGATGGTCGCCGAGCGAGTCGAACTCGAGCCCCTCGGGGACCTGCAGGTCGGGCTGGCCCTCGATGTAAAGGTCGTCGCCTTCGCACCACGTGTCCACGCCCAACTTGGCCAGACCGTCCATTATAGCGGCAAGTCGGTCGGTTTCCTTCACACGAAGCTCTCCCACCTCGCGGAACACGGTGATTCCATGCGCGTGCGCCGCCACCAACGCCAGCACGGGGATCTCGTCGATGATGCCGGCGATCTTGTCAGCCGGCACCTCGCAACCGCGCAGGTCGGGCGTGTAGCAGGCCTCGATGATGCCATAGGGCTCCTTGCCCGCCGCGCCCGTGTGCGCGACGCTGACCTGGGCGCCCATGCGCTCGAGCGTGCGCACGAAGCCGATACGGGCCGTGTTCAGGCTGACGTCCTCGATCTGGATCGAGCTTGCGGGGCGCAAAACCGCCGCGCACGCAAGGAACGCCGCCGAAGAGGGGTCACCTGGCACGAGCACCTCGCCGGCCTGGGGCTGGGCGGGCCCGGTCACGCTGGCCGTGCAGGAGCCGGCCGTGGTAGCCACGCCGTATTCGGGCAGCATGAGCTCGGTGTGGTTGCGGCTCGGCGCCGGCTCGTTGACCGTGGTGGTTCCCGAAGCGTACATGCCGGCAAGCAGCACAGCGGTCTTGAGCTGGGCCGATGCCATGGGGGCATCGTAGGTGAGGGGGCGCAGCCCACCGCCGTGAACGGTGATGGGCAGCGTCTCGCGGCCCTCGGGAAGGAAGCGCGCGCCCATCTTCATGAGCGGCGCGGTGATGCGGCGCATCGGGCGCTTGCACAACGACGAATCGCCCGTGAGCGTGACCTGGATATCCCACGGCGCCAGGATGCCCATGAGCAGGCGAACCGTGGTGCCGGAGTTGCCGCAATCCACGGGCTCGGCGGGCTGGCTGGGACCGGCGGCCCCCCAACCGGTGATGCCGCCGGCAAGGCTTCCGTCTGCCTGCTTCTCCAGGCTGACCTGGGCGCCCAGCGCGCGCACGGCCCCGATAGAGCTGCGCACATCGGCGGAATCCAGCACGCCCGACACGCGCGAGGTACCTTCCGCCATGGCGGAGAACAGCACGGCGCGGTGGCTGATGGATTTGTCGCCCGGCACGCGCGTGGAGCCGTGCATGGGGTTTTCAAGCGGTTTGATGACGGTGACGTTATCCGACATGGGTGTGCTCCTTAGGCGCTAGCGGGCTGAACGAAACGGAGAAACCGGCGTTGATAAGGTGCGCCGACAGCTTGCCGATGTCGCCTTCGTCGGTGAGCACGAGCGAGAGCACGGCCGAATCCTCGGTGACGTGGTCGATCTCGATGGACTGGATGTTGCACCCCACCTTGCTGGTGATGGTGGTGACCTCGGCCACCACGCCGGGGCGGTCTTCCATGGGGATACGCACCTCCAGCAGGCGCTCGGTGCACGGCAGCCATGCGGCCGGCAGCGCGCGGCGGGCGTCGGCGGCCTCGGCGAGCAGGCTGGTCAGCGTTGCGCGATCGCCCGCTTCAAGCGCGTCGGCGAACTGCCCGATGATGCCCTGCATCTCGCGCAAACCACCCAAAAGCGCATCTTTGTTGTCGAAAGCGATACCGCACCACAGCTCGGGCGAGCCGGCCGCGATGCGCGTGGAGTCCTTGAACCCGCCCGCTGCCAGGCGCATGAGCGAATCCTGGCCTTTCGCGTGGCGCACGGCAAGCTGCACGAGCGAGCTGGCGGTGAAATGCGGCACGTGGCTGACCACGGCCACCGCCGCGTCATGCTGTTCGCGCGGCAGGCTGATCACGCGCGCACCGATGCCGGTGATCAGCTCGTGCAAGCGCGTGAAATGCTCCGCGGGTGTGTCGGCGTCGGGGCACAAGATCCAGTACGCGCCCTTGAACAGGTCGGCGCGAGCGCCCACGATGCCGTTCTTCTCGGAGCCGGCCATAGGATGGCCGGGAACGAAGTTCTGCGGATACGGAAGCGTGTGCGCGGCCATCTCGATGATGCGGCTTTTCGTGGAAGCGGTATCGGTGATGATGCCGCGATAATCCCACTCGGCCAAATCTTTCAGATAGCCTTCCACCACGCTGACGGGCGTGGCCAGAACCACCAGGTCGCAGCCGTCTTCGATGAACGCGCGGAACTCCGCGGCATCGGGGGCGGCGGTGGCGGTGGCCCAGCCTCTGTTGACGGCCTCGACGCGGGTGGCCAGGTCGGTGTCGACGGCCATGACCTGCGCCGAAGGGTTCGCCGCGCGCAATGCGGCGGCGAAGCTGGCGCCGATGAGGCCGAAGCCGATGACGGCCACGTTTTCGAAGCCGCCGGTTTTCGCTTGATCGATTGTTTGTGCCATAAGGCGATGCAGACCTTCCGGATCCGATCTAGGATAGGACGTTGCGGGCAAGCCGGCATCGCATCGGCAAGCGCGAAACCGCCGCGCGGGTCGAAGAAGGCCCGCGACAAGGCGAAACGCCGAATTCGCAAACACCAGCAGTTTACCCGGGTGACCATTATAGCCGTTTCCCAGCAGCACGCATCCCGCCGCCCCACGCAAGCACGAGGGGAACATGAACAGGGGACGGAGGTGTGTTCATGGGGGGATGCTCATCGGGCGACGGGCCCTGCGCACGAACAACGCGCGACGCGAGACCCGCCAACGGGCGTGAACGGGGGACGGAGGTGTGTTCACGCGAGCTCTTTGGGAAATGTAAGGGCAACCGTGAACGCACCTCCGTCCCCTGTTCACGCGTCCATCCCCTGTTCACGCGGCTCGCATTCCCCTACTTTATCGACGCGTGCAGCGCCGTTACCTCTTCAGGAGTGAGCTCGCGCCATTGGCCGCGGGGCAGGTCGCCTAGCTCGATGGGGCCGAAGCTGTCGCGGTGCAGCGCCAAAACGCCATGCTTGATGGCGGACAGCATGCGCTTGACCTGGCGTTTCCTTCCCTCGCGCAACACCACGCGCACCACGGCGCGCTGTTGGGAGCGCTTGCGCAGGATGGCGGCGCGTTGCGGGCTGGGCACGCTGCCGTTGGGCTCATGGTCGGGCACGGCGGGCGGCACCTCCAGCATGGACAGCGCGCGCTTCGCTTCCGCACCTTCCACCAGCGCGGCCTTCGCGGGCGCGGTCATGCCGTCGTCAAGTTGAATGCCCTGCTCAAGCTGGGCCAGCTGCTCGGGCGTGGGCTTGCCGTTGACCAGCGCCAGATAGCGCTTCTCCACGTGATGGCGCGGATGCAAAAGGCCGTTGCCCAGCTCGCCGTCGGTGCTGAACAGCAAAAGCCCCGTGGTGTCGAAGTCCAAACGCCCGATGGGGAACAGCCCCGGGAAGCGGTCGGTGGGCACAAGCTCGGCCACCGTAGGACGGCCCTGGGGGTCAGACATGGTGGTCACGTAACCGGCGGGTTTATGCAGCATGATGGTGACGGGGCCGCCCTCCAGGTGCACGGGCACGCCGTCGACGGCCACCTGATCCACAAGCGGGTCCACCTTGCTTCCCAGCTCGGTGACCACCTGGCCGTTCACCGTCACGCGCCCGGCCGTCATGAGGTTCTCCGACCCACGACGGCTTGCCGCGCCGGCGCGCGCCAGGAACTTCTGCAGGCGCATGGGAACAAGGCGCTCCTCGGGCTGCGTTTGATTGGGTTTGAGTTGCCTGGTCATGATTCTCCCATCACAGGTCGGTCGAAGCGGGCGGGGAAACGATCACTCGTCGTCGGTTTCGAACTTCAGGTTGTCGAAGTCGATCTTCTCCACCAACCCGAAGCTTTGCGCCATGGCGTCGGCGAGCATTTGCTGCGCAGCGCTGCTAGCCGGGCCGTCGCCGACCGAGAATGCAGCCTGCGAGTCCGACTCGTCGGACGCCGAATCGTCGGCGGAAAGCGCCAACTGCTCGCCTGCCGCAGCACGCTCCGGAGCCGCCTGCCGAAGCGCACGAGCCTCGCCGTCGCCGGCGCCCTTCTCCGAGGTCAACGCAGCGCCGGCGCCTTCGTCCTCGAAATCGAACTGCAGGCCGCCAAGCGGGTCGTCCGCTTCGCCATCCGACACCTGCGCCTCGGGCGCCACGCGCGCCTCCTGCCCGCCCGCACTCAAGCGCTCGCGGATGAGCTGACGCGTGGCATCATCGGGCGCAAAATCGTCCAAATCGGGAAGATCGCGCACCGAGCGCAGCCCGAACTTCTCCAGGAAGCCGCGCGTGGTGGCGTACAGCGTGGGGTTGCCCGGCGCGTCGGCCTGGCCCGCTTCGCGAATCAACCCCTTCTCCACCAGGGAGTTTATGGAGCTGTCGGAGTTCACGCCGCGCACGCTTGCAACACCGGCACGCGTGCAGGGCTGCAGATAGGCCACAATGGCGAGCGTTTCCATAGCCGCTTGCGAGAGTTTGCGCGTGTCCCACGACAGCACGTACTTCTCCACCAGGTCATGGTACGCCGGGTGCGTGTACAGCCGCCAGCCGCCGGCCACCTCGCGCAACTGGATGCCGCGCTGTTCGCGCTCCAGCTTCTCACGCAGGTCCACCAGCGCCTGCTCGACCAGCTTCGGGTCGGCCTCCAGCATGTCGGCCAGCTCGATGACGCCGACCGGCTCGTCGGTGACGAACAGCATGGCCTCTATGGCGCCGGGCAGCTGCGCCTGATCAAGTCCTTCGAACATCTATTCCTCCCCAACCGACGTCAGCGCGTCGTCGCCATCCAGCAAAAGCTCGCCCGAGCCCTCGATGTACTCGATATCGATGTCGCCGAACAGCTGGCTTTGCTCCACGCGCACCATGGAGCGCTTGTACAGCTCGAGCACCGCCAAAAACGTGACCACCACCAGCGGCGTGGGCGCATCATCGGCGATCAGCTGCGAGAAGCGCAGCTGCTTGAGGTTGCGAATGCGTTGATGGATGGCGCGAACATGCACCTCCACCGGAATGGGCTTCGCGGCGATATGCTCGCTTTCCAGCAGGAACACCTCGCGGCGCGCCAGCGCGCGGGCGGCAAGCAGCGCGAGAGAGTCAAGCGACACATCACGCAGGAAATCGGGCATGAGGTTCAGGAAGCACGCCTCGGGGCCGAACGGACGCGGGTGCATGTGGCCCTCGGCGACGAACCGCGCATGCAGCGCCGCAGCAGCGTTCTTGTACTGTTTATATTCCAGCAGACGCTCCACCAGCATGTCGCGCGCCTCGGAGGGCGCCAGCTCGGCGATGTCGTCCTCCACCTCGATATGCTCGCGCGGCAGCAGACTTTGCGCCTTGATCTCCAGCAGCGTGCTGGCCACCAGCAAAAAATCGCTGGCGACGTCCAGGTCGAGGTTCTGCATGCGGCCCACTTCAGCCAGGTACTGGTCAGCGATCTGGGTGATATTGATGGCGCCGATGTCAACCTTCTGGCGGCTGACCAGGTACAACAGCAGATCGAACGGCCCCTCGAAGCTGTCGGTGCGAACGCGATACGACACGATGCCCCGCCGCCCCTACGAAATGGTGAAGGGGAACAGCAGGTTGCCCAGGTTGCCGGCGGTGACGTCCAGGTAGATGCCGAACACGTTCACGTGGATGATATACGGCAGCAAAATGGCCACGATCATGAAGATGGGGAACGCGTACTGCTGCACCTTGTAGTACTTCGGCAACCACTTCACAGGCATGAAGAACGCGAAGATGGAGCTGCCGTCGAGCGGCGGGATGGGCAGCAGGTTGAAGAACATCAGGTACAGGTTGATCAGCGCGAACATGGGCAGGAACATCAGATAGAAATAGAAGAACGCCTGGCTCTGCACCACCCACTGCGCAACGGGCGCGAACCCATAGAGCACCCACGCGACCACGCCCGCCAGCACGGCGAGCAGCAGATTGGCGGCAGGACCCGCCAAGCCCACGATCAAGTCGCCCTTGCGCGGGTCCTTGAAATACGCGGGGTTGTACGGCACCGGCTTGGCGTAGCCGAACACGGACATGTTCATGGCCATGAGCAGAAACGGCATGATAACGGTGCCGAACGGGTCAACATGCGCAAGCGGATTGAACGACAGGCGCCCCGCGCGCTTAGCGGTGGGATCGCCCAGTTTCCAGGCAGCAAAGCCGTGCGCCATCTCGTGCAGCACGATGGCGGGAACGAAGCTCAAGATCGAGCAGATGAGATAAGGAAGCTGTGTAGTCATAATCGCACCATTATAACGCCGCAAACGCCAATGCGAAACCGACAACCGACCTGAAACCCATTCGTAATGCTAATAAGCACAAGCAAACTCGATAGACACAGCACCGTTCTTCGGACGAACGCAAAACGGG
>CAKUJT010000006.1 GCA_934661765.1 uncultured Senegalimassilia sp. | reverse complement strand
TGCATGCCAAGGCATACCGATAAACTTGCCAACATGGCGGCGTCCGCGCGCAAGGCGCGGGCCCGCAACATAAAGCTCGCGAAGCTGTTCAGCTTGATCATCGTCGTAGCCGCCGCATTTGTCGGCGGCTTCGCCGTTCGCGGAGACATGGAGCTGCTCGATGCGCTAGGCCTTTCGCAGCTCACGGGTACCCAGGACGCGAAGGCGAAGGCCGCGCAAACGCAGCAAACCTACAATTCGCTTTCGGCTCGCGTGGGCGAGGTTGAGACAATCGTGAACAAGGACAGCCTTGATTCCTATGATCTTGATACCGCCACCACCAAGATGCTCGATGCGTTCGCCGTATCCACCCAGGACCCGTATCTGCGCTATTACGACGCAAGCCGCTTCGCTGCCTCATCGTCTACCTCCGACGCCTCCGATAACGGCGGCGGCATCGGCGTGCTGTTCAGCGAATACAACGGCAGCGCCTACGCGGTCGACGTGTTCGAGGGGTCGCCGGCGCAGATGGCAGACGTGCAAACCAATGATGTGGTGGTTTCCGTAGACGGCGATCGCAGCCACGCTTGGTCCGCATCCGAGGTCACTCAAGCTATCAAGCGCGACCAGGGCTCTCAGGTGGTCATCACCTGGAGGCGAGGCTCGTCGCTTGACGACACCAAGGGCACCGAGTTCACCACCACGCTCACCGTCACGGACCAAACGGTCAAAAACGTCGCCACCGAGCTTACGAACAACGTCGGCTATATCCAGCTGAAGCAGATCACACAGAATTCCGCGCAGCTCGTGCGGCAGGCCATCGTCGATCTTGATGCAAGGGGGGCGCAATCCTACGTCCTGGACTTGCGCGACAACCCCGGCGGATACCTCACGCAAGCCGTGGATATCTCAAGCTACTTCATCAAAAGCGGCACCATCGTGCGCATCACTACGAAGAGCTCGGATGAGACCACGAAAAACGCCACGGGCGACGTGCTTACCGACAAGCCGCTGGTGGTGTTGGTGAACGGCAACACCTCGTCTTCGGCCGAGGTCATCGCCGCGTCGTTGAAGGATAACGAACGAGCCACCATTGTGGGCACCACCACGCTTGGCAAGGGGTCGGTGCAGGTTACCCATGAGCTCACCTTCGGCGGCGCGTTGCGCTACACCGCTGCGTATTACAAAAGCCCGCTCGATCATGACATCGACGGGCTGGGCATCAATCCCGACATCTCCATCGGCCGCTCCGACGATGACGACAATCAAAAGTCGTTGGCCATGGAGACCGCGCAATCCATGGTGCGTGAGTAGATGGGGCGCACGCGCAAGCACACGCGTCGCCGTCCGCGCCCCAATCCTCACGGCGTTCTGGTGGTCCATGCGGGGTCGTTCGGCTTCGTGAGGACGGCCGAAGGGGAGTACTTCATCCCTGAATCGAAGATGGCCGGGGCTTTCGACGGCGACTTGGTGGAAGTGGCGCCGCTTCCCGCGCGCGGTACGTCCGGCGGCGCGCACGCCGATCGACCGGCGGCGCGCGTGCTGCGCGTTATCGACCGAGCGCATGATACCGTGGTAGGGCGCTATGAGGTCGCCGAGCCTTTCGGCGTGGTGGTGCCAGAGGACCATAACATCCCCTATGACATTTTCACCATGCGCGCCGATTCGCCGGATATCCCGGATGGGGCGCTTGTGCGCGTTCGCATGACGGCGTATCCGTCTCGGCATGAGGCCGCGTGCGGCGTTATCGAGGAAGTGCTCGGCATGGCAGACGATGCCACCGCCTCCGTTGAATCCATCATCGCCCGCGCCAAGCTTGAAACCGTGTTCTCGGAAGGCGCCTTGGCGCAAGCCGATGCGGCGGCTCTCGACGAAGTGGGCGCTCTTGCGGCGGGGTACCGCGATATCCGCGATCGCATGGTGTTCACCATCGACCCGGCCGATGCCCGGGATTTCGACGATGCGCTTTCATTGGAGCCTGCGGAGGACTTCCGCAAGCACGGAGCCGTGTGGCGTCTGGGCGTCCATATCGCCGATGTGTCGCATTATGTGGAGTGGAACGGCTCGCTCGACCTTGATGCGCGCCGTCGCGCCACGAGCGTTTACCTGGTCGATCGCGTCATCCCCATGTTGCCCGAGCAGCTTTCCAACGGCTTGTGCTCGCTTAATCCCGGCGAAACCCGCAGGTGCATGACGTGTGACGTATACCTCGACGAGGACTGGAGGCCCGTCGGCTACGACCTGTACCCGGCGCTTATGCGCTCGTGTGCTCGCTTGTCGTACAGCCAGGTGCTCGATGCGCTGCAGGGCGCGCCGCTCGGCGCTTCCGGCACGCTCGACGGCTTGAAAGGTTGTGCGGCAGGTCAGGATATCGACGAAGCCATCATGCAGCGCGTGAGGAGCCTGAGCGATTTCGCCCAGGCGCGCATCGCGTACCGGCAAGCTGCCGGCGGCCTTGACTTCGAGTTCCCCGAGGCCCGCGTGATCCTCGACGCATCGGGCAAGCCCTGCGGGGTGGACCTGCGCGTGAAGAACCAGGCCACAAGCCTTGTCGAGGAGGCCATGATCTTAGCCAACGAGGTGGTTGCGGCGCATCTGCACGAGCGCGATTTCCCCGCTTTGTACCGAGTGCATGAGAAGCCGTCGCCGGACAGCCTTGCCGCGTTGCTTCCCGTGCTCTCGGAGTTCAGCTGGTTCGGTCGTATCAGCCCCGAGCGTTTCGTGGCCGGCGATGCGCACGCCGTGCAGCAGGTGCTTTCGGAAAGCCAGGGGCGTCTTGAGGCCGACCTTGTGCAGGCGCTCGTGCTGCGCGCCATGAAGCGCGCGTGCTACAAACCCGAATGCGAAGGGCATTACGGCCTGGCAAGCGCGGCGTATGCTCATTTCACCAGCCCTATTCGCCGATATCCCGACCTTGTGGTGCACCGCATGCTGCGCGCGCAGCTCACGCGTCGCCCGCAGCGTTTCGAGCAGGAGGTTGCGGCGCTGCCTTGGATCGCGGAGCATTCCTCGGATATGGAGCGCGTCGCCGAGAAGGCGGCCCGCAAGTCGCAGGAGCTCAAGCTTGCCGAGTACATGTCCCGTTTCGTCGGGCAGGGATTCACGGCGGTGGTGTCGGGGGTTGCCGCATATGGCATGTACGTGAAGCTTGACAACACCGCGGAAGGGTTGGTGGCTGCCAGGCATTTAGGCGGCGAATATTTCGCCCTCGATGCAGCGGGTTGCATGCTGGTCGGTCAGGACAGCGGACGCGTGTTCCGGTTGGGCCAGCGTGTGGATGTAATCCTTGAGGCTGCGGACGCCCGGGCCGGCCGCCTTGACTTCCGCCTTGCGTGAACAAGTTCAAGTCACGGGTTGAAATGTTGCGCAAGTGAAATAAGCTGATTGCGAAGCCCCACGTCACAGGCGTGGGGCTTCGTTTTTGCGACCGAAGAAAACGTGAACGGGATTCCGTTTGCCTTGAAAAACCTACCGCTTGCACTACCATTTCCGGGTACGCGGTTCCCGTCTTATCGGGCGTGTTCGAAGTAATATTTCGTGAATAGGATCTATGTATATGAATACCCGCATCACCGAGCTTTTGGGCATTGAAGCGCCCATCATCCAAGGCGCCATGGCGCGCATCGCCGATGCCAGCTTAGCCGGCGCCGTCAGCGCCGCCGGCGGCCTTGGCATCATCGCCTGCGGAGGCGCCCCGCTTGAATGGGTGGAACAGCAGGTGGCGGCTGCTCGCAAGATCACCGGCAACCCCATCGGCGCCAACGTCATGCTCATGGACCCGAATGCCGCCGAGCTTGCCCGGCTGCTCGTCGATCTGAAGATCGACGTGATCACCACCGGCGCCGGCAGCCCCGCCAACTATATGGAGATGTGGAAAGAGGCCGGCATCAAGGTCATCCCCGTCGTCGCCACCACCGCGCTCGCCAAGCGCATGGAGCGCCTGGGCGCCGACGCCGTCGTGGCCGAGGGCACCGAAAGCGGCGGGCACGTGGGCGAGCTTACCACCATGGCCCTGGTCCCTGCGGTGTGCGACACCGTTTCCATCCCCGTCATCGCAGCCGGCGGCATCGCCGATGGGCGCGGTGTGGCGGCCGCGTTCGCGCTGGGCGCCGAGGGCGTGCAGATGGGGACGCGCTTCCTCACCGTTGAGGAGTGCACCGTTTCCGATGCGTACAAAGAGCGCGTTTTGGCCGCTAAGGACTCGGACACCATCGTCACGGGACGCGGCAGCGGCCATCCCGTCCGTTGCCTGAAGAACAAGTTCTCTCGCAACGTCCGAAAGCTGGAGGCCGACCTGTCCAAGAACGGGGACGAGCTCGAGGCCATGTACGTGGGCAGTCTGCGTCGTGCCGTGGAGGGCGATGTGGACAACGGCTCCATGATGGCCGGCCAGGTTGCCGCGCTTGTGCATGAGCGCAAGACCGCGCAGGAGGTCATCGATGAGCTGATGGCGCAGGCGCAGGCCGTCGGCGCGCGCAACCTCCAGCAGGCCGCCGACGCCAACGCGGCGCGCGGGTAGGGGGTCGGTATGAACCCGGTATTCATGTTCTCGGGCCAAGGCGCCCAAAAGCCCGGCATGGGCGAGAGCCTGTTCGGCATTCCCGAGGTCAAGGCGGTGCTCGATTGCGCTTCCGACGTGCTCGGCTACGACGTAGCCGACCTTATGACCAGCGCTCCTGTCGAAAAGCTCAACGACACGCGGTATGCGCAGCCGGCCACCTGCGCGCTGTCCGTGGGCATCGCCTCTGCCCTGCAGGCGCGCGGTGTTCAGCCGCAGGCCGTGCTCGGATTCTCGTTGGGGCAGGTCAGCGCCCTGGCGGTTTCGGGCATGCTCACCTGTGAGGAAACGTTCTCGTTCGTTGCCGAGCGCGCCCGCCTCATGGCGCAGGCCGCTGCCGAGCGTCCGGGCGTGATGAGCGCGCTGCTCAAAGCCGACGGCGAATCGGTCGCGCAGCTGTGCGAGGAATGCGCGCAAGGCCAGGTGCTCGTGCCCGCGAACTTCAATTGCCCGGGCCAGATCGTCATATCGGGAGAACTGGCCGCCGTCGAGCGCGCCGAAGCCGCCTGGGAGGCGGCAGGCAAGCGGTATGCCCGCCTGGCCACCTCCGGTGCGTTCCATAGCCCGCTTATGCAGTCGGCCGCCGATGAGCTTGACGCGTATCTGGCGAAGGTGGATTTCAAGCAGCCTTCCGTCCCGCTGATCTGCAACACCGATGCGCAGCCGCTTTCCGCCGAGGCGGCGCGACGCCATCTGGTCGATCATCTGACCCATCCGGTGCGCTTCGAGCAAAGCGTGCAGGCCCTGGCCGATCAGGGCGCCTCCGTGTTCGCCGAAGTCGGCTTCGGCGGGGTGCTGTCGAACCTGGTCAAACGCATCGACCGCAAGGCGGCGCGCTCCTGCATCCAGGATGTGGCGTCCTTCGATGCCTTCGTTTCCGAATACGCCGAGGATAAGGAATAGCACATGAGCGAATCTCAAGATACCACCCGCCGCGCGGCCCTTGTCACCGGCAGCTCGCGCGGTATCGGTCTTGCGGTTGCCGAGCAGCTGGCGGCTGCCGGCTTCAACGTGGCGCTGAACTGTTCGAGCGAGGCGGGCCTTCCCGCGCTGCGCGAGCAGGCTAGCCGCATCGCCGGCGAACATGGCGTGCAGGTAGAGGCCATCGCGGCAAGCGTGGCCGATGAAGCCCAGGCGAACGCGCTGGTCGAGCAGGCGCACGAGGCCTTCGGCCGCTTGGATGCCGTGGTCAACAACGCCGGCATCACGCGCGACGGGCTTATGGTCCGTATGAAAGACGACGACTTCGACCGCGTCATCGACGTGAACCTGAAGGGCACGTTCCATATCTGCCGTGCCGCCGGCAAGATCATGATGAAGCAGCGCTACGGGCGCATCGTGAACATGTCGTCCATCTCCGGCGTCGGCGGCAACGCCGGCCAGGCGAACTACGCGGCATCGAAGGCGGGCGTCATCGGGCTGACGAAGACCATCGCCCGCGAGCTTGCGGCCCGCGGCGTCACGGCCAACGCCGTCGCCCCCGGCTTCATCTCCACCGACATGACCGACGCCCTGTCCGAGAAGCAGCGCGAGGCCATCGGCGAGCAGATCCCCATGAAGCGCTTCGGCTCGGTGGACGACGTCGCCCATCTGGTGGGTTTTTTGGCAAGCGAGGAATCCGGCTACATTACCGGGCAGGTCATCTGCATCGATGGAGGTTTGGCACTATGAGTCAGGTAATCGATATGTCCGCAACGCGCCGTCCCGACGGCACCCACCGCGTGGTCATCACCGGCATGGGCGCGGTCACGCCCGCCGGCGTCGGCGTGGACGCGCTGTGGGATGCGGTGATGGGCAAGCGCTGCTGCATTGGCACCATTTCGCATTTCGATCATGAAGCGTTCGATGTGCATGTGGCGGGCGAGGTGCGTGACTTCGACCCGACCGAGCATGGGCTGTCCAAGAAGGAGGCGCGCCGCTTCGAGCGCTTCGTCCAGTACGCCATCGTGGCCGCCGACGAGGCCATGGCCCAGTCCGGCATCGACATGGAGCAGGAGGACCCCACGCGCGCGGCCGTCATCTTCGGCGCGGGCATCGGCGGCATCGATGAGCTGCAAAACGGCTTCTACACGCTGCACGATAAGGGTCCCAAGCGCGTGAGCCCGCTGTTCGTGCCCACCATGATCGGCAACATCGCGGCAGGTCATCTGGCCATTCGCTACGGCATGCGGGGCGAGTGCATCGACGTGACCACCGCTTGCGCCACCGGCGCGCACAACATCGGCGCTGCCGTGCGCTCCATCCGCCACGGGTACGCCGATATGGCGCTTGCGGGCGGCTCGGAGGAGTCGGTCAACCCCATTTGCATCGCCGGTTTCGCCAACCTTGGCGCGCTTGCCAAGGTCGACGATCCCGCCCAGGCATCGCTGCCCTTCGATGAGCGTCGCTGTGGTTTCGTGGCGGGCGAAGGCGCCGGAGCCGTGGTGCTCGAATCCCTCGAGCACGCCTTGGCGCGCGGTGCGAAGCCCCTGGCCGAGATCACGGGCTTTGGCTCCACGGGCGATGCCTACCATATGACCGCACCCGAGCCTTCGGGCGAGGGCATCCAGCGCGCTATGCTTCAGGCGCTTTCCGAAGGCGGCTTCACGCCTGCGGACCTTGGCCACGTCAACGCCCACGGCACGGCTACGCCGGCCAACGACTCCACCGAGTCGCATGCGCTGCTTGCGCTGTGCGGCGAGGAGGAGGGTCGCAAGGTGCCGGTGGTGTCCGTGAAGGGGACCACGGGCCATACGCTCGGCGCCGCCGGCGCGGTCGAGGCCATCGTCACGGCGCTTTCCGTCGCCAACGAGTGCGTGCCGCCTACCACGGGCTTCGCGCAGGCTGACCCCGATTGCCCCGTCAACGTGCTCACCGAGGCGAAGACGGGCTATCCGCAGAAGGTCGCCCTGTCCAACTCGCTGGGCTTCGGCGGCCACAACGCCGTGCTCGCCATTTCGCCCTTCTAAGGCGCAGCGCCTCCATCCCCTCCCATTCAGCGGGCGCCGCTGCGCCCCATTCTAAGGATCTATCCATGGAAACCATCCAGTATCCCTGCGGTCGCGACGTCATCGAGCGCGTCTTGCCGCATCGCGACCCGTTCGTGTGGGTCAGCCGCGTGCTCGAATGCAAGCCCGGGGAAAGCATCACGGCCGAGCTCGACGTCGATCCCGAGCTGCCCCTGTTCGCCGGCCATTTTCCCGGTCATCCGGTGCTGCCGGGCGTCATCATCATGGAGGCGCTCGCGCAAACCGCATCGTTTTGCGCGCTTGTCGGCCGCGATGAGCCCGGGGTGCTCGGCTTTTTCGCCGGCATCGACAAGGCGAAGTTCCGCCACCAGGTGCAGCCCGGCGACGTGCTCACGCTGAAAGCGGACATCGTGAAGAACTCCTCGCGCATGGTCGTCGCCGATGTGCAGGCGCTCGTCGGCGATCAGGTGGCGGCCACGGCGACGCAGAAATACGTCATGGCCAAGGGCGCGTAGGGTTTTTCGAAGGGTTTGACATGAAGCTATTCAAGCAGGACTACATCTCGTTCGACGGCTCGGGCTCGTTCGTGACCGCTTCCGGCGATGCACGCGAAAGCGTCGTCGACGATGCCGATGTGGCGTATCGTCTTTCGCGTATCGCGGAAGAGGAACGCGAGCGCATGACCGCCGACGGCACCGCCCCCAACGCGGTCGATGCCGCGGACATGTCGGCTTATACCGGGGTCGGCTCGCAGCACGCCCAGGCGCCCCTTGCCGTGCAGGCGGGCGATTCTGCAGCGTTCGCGCCTGCGCCGGTGGCCCTTGTGGTGGCGCGCGGCAAAGCCGCGAAGCGCACCATCATGGCGGTGCAGGATGCCGGCATGGTGGCCTGCGTCGCGTGCACCGACGACAAACGCGCGGACGCGACTCTGCGTGCGGCCGATGCGAAGGTCAGCCTTGGCGAGAAGCATCTCGACGCGCTGTACTCCAACGGCTATGCCGTGCTGAAGGCCGCTGAGGAAGCGGATGCCCAAGTCATATTGCTGACCGAGGATGCCCAGGCGCTTTCAGGCGTTGATACGTTCCTGGCACGCGCGGCAGCTGCCGGCCGCCGCGTGTTCACGCAACTGGGCGATTCGCCGCAACTCGGCTGGGTGCTGTGCACCACCGAAAAGACCGACGAGGTGTGCGGCGCGTGGCGCACCTGCAAGCATTGCAAGCTCACCTTCGACGGCGCCAGCTTGGCGGCGGGGCATTACGTGTGCCCCTCGTGCGGCGGGTATTTGCGCATGACCTCCGACGAGCGCATCGACGACCTGCTCGATGCCGGCACGTTCCAGGAGTGGGACCGCGTTATCGAGCAAACCGACCCTCTGGGTTTCCCGGGCTACTTTGACAAGCTCGAGGCCCAGCGCGGGAAAACCGGCCTTGAGGAGGGCGTGCGCACTGGCCAGGGATCCATCGCCGGCCTGAAGTGCGCTATCGGCATCATGGAGTCCACGTTCTTCATGGGGTCCATGGGCAGCGTGGTGGGGGAGAAGGTCACGCGCCTGTTCGAGCGGGCCACGGCCGAGCACCTTCCGGTGATCATCTTCACCGCATCGGGCGGCGCCCGCATGCAGGAGGGCTTGGTCTCGCTCATGCAGATGGCGAAGACCTCGTGCGCCATCGAGCGCCATGCCGCGGCGCATCTGCCGTACATCTCGGTCATCACCGATCCCACCACCGGCGGCGTCACCGCATCGTTCGCCATGGACGGCGACATCATCTTGGCCGAGCCCAAAGCGCTCATCGGCTTCGCCGGGCAGCGCGTTATCCGCGACACCATCCGCCAGGAGCTGCCCGAAGGGTTCCAAACAGCCGAGTTCGCGCTCGAGCACGGCTTGATCGACGCCATCGTCGAGCGCCAGGACCTTCGCGCCACGCTGGCCCATATCCTGGCCATGCATCTGTCGACCGCCTGCCAGGCGACCGGGTGCGCGCACAACGCCGGCGACCATGACGTGCTCGTCAGCTATCGTGCGGTCTGCGACAACCTGGAAAACGGCACGGCAACGTACAACACCGTCACCTATTCCGACCTGCGCCCCGAGCCTATGAGCGTCGAGGAGCGCGCCGTGTGGGAGAAGCTGCGCGAGGCCATCCCCTCGTCTCTTATCCCTGAAAGCCTGCGTGCTGGCGCATCCCGACGCGTCGAGCGCGCCATCGCCGCCGGCACGTTCGATGCCGAGGCGGGCACGTCCTTGGAAGTGGGAGCGACGTCGGTCGTCGCAGCCGCATCGCCCGATGAGCAGGAAAACCGTGCGTGGCAGAGCGTGCAGCTCGCCCGCAACGTGCACAGGCCCACGGCGATCTCCTATATCCGCAGCTTCGTCGACGGCTTCGTCGAGCTGCATGGCGATCGCGGATTCGCCGATGATGGCGCCATCGTCGGCGGCATCGGCTGGATCGGCGGCCGCGCCGTCACCGTCATCGGCCAGGAGAAGGGCGAGAACCTCAAGGAGCGCATCCGCCGCAACTTCGGATGCCCGCAGCCCGAGGGCTATCGCAAGGCGCTGCGCCTTATGCGCCAGGCCGAGAAGTTCCGCCGTCCCATCGTATGCCTGGTCGACACCCAGGGCGCGTATTGCGGTACCGAGGCCGAGGAACGCGGGCAGGGCAACGCCATCGCCGACAACCTGGTGGCTATGGCGGGCTTGAAGGTCCCCGTGGTAACCGTGCTTCTCGGCGAAGGCGGCTCGGGCGGCGCCTTGGCGCTCGCCGTTGCCAACCGAGTTGCCATGCAGGAGCATGCGGTGTATTCGGTGCTCTCGCCTGAGGGCTTCGCCTCCATCTTGTGGAAGGACAGGACGCGTGCCCCCGAGGCTGCCGCCGTCATGAAGATGAGCGCGCACGAGTCTCTGGAGCTCGGCATCATCGATGCCGTGGTCCCCGAGGGTCCCGCGCCCGCGCATGAGAACCCCCTGGTGGCGCAGCGCAACGTGCGCGATTACGTGCAGGCGGCGCTCGACGAGCTATGCGGTATGAGCGAGCAGGAGCTGCTCTCCCAGCGCTACGATCGTTTCCGCAAGTTCTAGCCGTTGCGGTGCGGGCGCGCTGACGCGCATCAATGAAAGGGCCGGGCTTCGAGCTGCGGCCCGTTGTCGAACCGAAAGCGAAGGTTCGGCAGCGGGCGCGGCTTGAAACCCGGCCCTTCTTTGCGCTCAGGGAGCAAGATCACCCTTCCAGCAGGTCCATCAGCTCGTCGGCGCTCAAGCTGGCAAGCGAGATGCCGCTCGAGCCGATCACCTGATCTGCCAGCTTGCTCTTCTCTTCCTGCAAGTGCAGGATGCGCTCCTCGATGGTGCCCTTCGCGATGACCTTCTGCACGCTCACCACGCGCGTCTGCCCGATGCGATGCGCGCGGTCGGTGGCCTGCTGCTGCGCCGCGGCGTTCCACCAGGGGTCGGCATGGATGACAACGCTTGCGCCCGTGAGGTTCAAACCCGTGCCGCCGGCTTTGAGCGAAACCAGGAACACGGGCACGTCGTTGCCGTTGAACTCGTTCACCAGCTCCACGCGGTCCTTCTTGGGCGTTTGCCCCGTGATGGTGTAGAAGGCGATGCCCGCTTCATCGAGGCGCTGGGAAATCAAGTTCAGGAAGCTGGTGAACTGGCTGAAGATGAGCGTCTTCTCGCCGCCTTCCATGGCGCTTGCCACCAGCTCCATGATGGTATCGAGCTTCGCGCCGTGGCCGCGATAGTCCTCGAACAGCAGGCGCGGGTCGCAGCACAGCTGGCGCAGCTGCATGAGCTCGGCAAGCACTTCCACGCTGGAAACGTGCTCGCCTGCATCCCGTTTCGCCTGACGCTGCTTGCGCTCACGGCGCTGGCGGGTCAGCTCTTCACGTAGACGCTGCTCATGGGCGCGGTAAAGCTTGAGCTGCTGGCCCTCCATTGGCGCGTACACCACGCTTTCCAGCTTGTCGGGCAGGTCGGTGAGCACATCGGCCTTGCGACGCCTGAGCAAAAACGGTCCCACGACGGCGCTCAGGCGGGCCGCCACCTCTTCCTCGCCGCCCACGATGGGCAGTTCGAAGCGTTCTCGGAAGCGCGCGTACGGTCCCAGAAGGCCGGGCATCAGGAAGTCGAAGATGCTCCACAGCTCCGACAGGCGGTTTTCCATGGGCGTGCCGGTCAGCGCGAACCGATGGCGCGCCGATAGGCGTTTCACCGCGCGCGTTGTCAGCGTTGCGGGGTTTTTGATGTATTGGGCCTCGTCGAGGGCGCAGATGAACAGCTCCCGTCCGGCGTAATCGGCTGAATCGATGCGCGCCAGGTCGTAGGAGGTGATGAGTACATCGACCGGTGCAGGTCGGTTACCGGTTGTGTTGACGGACTCTGCTGTTGCGGCTCCATCGCGGTTTTGCGAGGCTGCTTCCCTTGCGCGGGCATCGACGTTGCATGAAGCCGCTTCTGCGCCATCGGACGATGCGGTCGCATCGCCTTGCCGCCTGGAAACCAGGTTCGCGTCATACGGCGCGAAAGCGTGGCCGCGAATCACCTTGCGCTCGGCGGCGCTGCCCACCACGGCGGCCACATTCAGGCCGGGTGCGAAGCGTTCGAACTCGGCCATCCAGTTGTACACGAGCGAAGAGGGGCACACGATCAAGCTCGGCCCGACTTCGCGAGCCTGATCGGCGCGTGCCACCAGCAAGCTGATGAGCTGGATCGATTTGCCCAGGCCCATCTCGTCGGCAAGCACCCCGCCGAACCCTGCATCCAGGCGGGCAGACAGCCATCTCAGGCCTTCGGCCTGGTAGGGGCGCAGCGTTGCGTTCAGTCCTTCCGGCACCTGGTATACCCGCTCGTCGATCGCGCGGAAATCGCTCAGGTACTGCGTGAAGCTGCGGTCGCGGTCAAGGTCGGCTTCCTCGTCAAGGTAGAATGCGCGGAACGACGGCAGCTCCACCTCTCCCGTGGCAAGCTCCTTTTGCGTGATGCCCAGGTCGGATGCCAGGCGGTCAAGCTGGGCGAGCTCGAAATCGGAAAGGTCCACGAACGCGCCGTCGCGCAGGCGATGGTAGCGTTTCTTCTTCCGGTAGCTTCCTAGCATGGCGGCAAGCTCGTCGGGGCCCAGGTCGCCGGCGTCGACGGTGAGGTTGATGAGGTTGCCCGACAGCGACACGCCCATGCTCAGGCGCGGCTTGCCGTCTTTGATCAGGCGGTCGAATGCCGGCGTGGTATACACCTCGCCGGCTTCGCGCAACTGGCCCAAGCCCGTGAAGATAAGGTTGGCCACCGCTTCCTCGTTGCTCATGGGGATGCGCGTTTGACCTGCTCCGAAGTAGCGTTCCACCAGCGCCTTCGCCTTGCCTTCGGCGCGCACGTCGCGCAAAGGGGAAGGGCCCGAGGCGCTCTTCTCGTCGTTCTGGTCGGCTGGCACGGTCCCGCACAGCGTGAAGCGGCGCGGCCCGTAAGCGGCTTGGGCGCCGATAGTCACGTTCTTGCCGTTCTTGTCCAGGAAAAACGCAAGCGTGCATTCCACAGGGCGCCACGCCGAAAGCTCGGCCGGGGCGCTCAAGTGCAGGTTCTCCTCGATGACGGGCAGGGCGGCCGCGCAGAACAGGGGCATGTCGTCGTTTGCCACGAACAGGTTGCGCTCGTCGCTGTCGTAGACCGTGCGCAGGAAGTCGGAGCAGCGCGCGAACGCCGGCGAGCAGCGGTACACTGTGTCCCCGCCGCACCATATATACAGGCGCCCGGCTTGCTCGGCCATGCGGATATGCTCTCCGCGCTCGATGGCCCAGCCGCCGGCCTCGGCCGGCGCCATTGAAAGCGAGATGTCCGGGTCGCTATGCTCGATATGCACGCGTTGCACGGTGGGCGTGGCGTAGTCCGCGCCCGTGATGCTGAACTCAGCGCCGTCGAGCAACTCGAACAGCTCCACGGCCTCGGCCTCGGAAAGCTGCAGGGTGCGGCCTACCGACGCGCTTTGACGGCGAAGCCATGATGGCGCATCGTCGGTGGCGTCGCGCATGGAGCAGGCCCGTTCGATGAACTGGGCTATCCCGCGCGAACGCTGCTCGAACAGGGCGGGGGCGTGCGTGAACGCCAGCTTCTTCCCGTATGCGTGGCGGGCGCCGGAGCGCATGCGGTCGGCGAACTCCGAAAGCGATTTCAGCACGTATGGCGTTCCCGAAGGGCCGCTGATGCGAAACGAGGCGGACCATAGACCGTAGCCGTACGACAGCTCGGCGTGCAGGACCACGCTTTCGGCGGGCGTGTCGTCGGCCTGCAGCTCCTCGGTGCGTTTCATGAACTCGGTGATGCACGAGGAGGATTGCGCCGTGCGCTGTGCCTGGTAGCCCATGAAGGTCTCGGGGCGCTGCGAGAACGCGAGCGCCAGGGCCACGCAGTGCTTGCACATGCCGGCATACTCGCGAAAGGCAGGGCATGTGCATGAGTAATCCAGCACTTCGTCGGCATCCTCGTCGAGGATCACCGAGGTGCGGTAGCGATCGTCCCAGCCGCTGCTCGATGCCACGAACGCGCTGACCACCGACTCCTCGGCATCGTAGCGCACCTGCTTCGTGAGGATGTTCCTATCCGATGACGCGATGGCGCGCCCTCGCGTGAATGAACGCTGGTTGCATTGGCTTGCTATGGCTTTTTCGGTGATCATCGCTTGCGGCTCCCTTTGCTTGAACGCATTGTTCGCAAACGCTTATTTTAGCGCAAACGCGCTAGGCGTTGCGGCAATCGGCGCGTTTAGCCTAAGCCTATCGGCCGGTGTTCCGCGCCTTATGGGAAAGGGCGGCAACGGGCGCCGGCGTGTGACGCGCACGGAGTCCGCCGGGCTGCCGAACACCGAAGCCGCCGCCGTGGTCGCAAAAGGCGCCGGCGCGTGAGCGAGTCTCTTCGGGGTAAGGAAAGCTGCATGTCCGGGGAACGGGATCGTGCAGGGGGGAGAGAGCCTCCGACTCATGCCGTTTTGTGCGATAATCGAGCAAGTGTTCGCGAAGCGTCGCTTTCGGGACGTGCGACGGAAGGGGTCGTCGATGAAGCTTGGGAATATCGCGAAGGTGGCGGCAGCCGCCGCAGGCGTCGCCGCAGGTGCAGGCGCTGCCGTATATGGGTCGCGCGCGGCCACCATGGCCTCGATCAGGCAGATCGCTCCTGCCGATGCGCCGTACGGCCTCTATGCCATGGACGTGTCCTATCGCTACGACCTCGATCGCATCATCGAGCGCGGCCTTGGAAGCGACCAAGGAAACATGGACGCCATCCTCGCCGAGGCGCTCCCGCTCGTCCCCGTTCATATGCAGGCGCCGCAGTTCGGATGCAGCGCGTTCACGCTTGCAAGCGGCGAAGGCGTGCTCATGGGCCGCAACTACGACTTCAAGTTCGACACTTCTGCCATGCTTGTGCACAGCGCCCCTGCCGATGGTTACGAATCCATCGGCTTTTGCGCCCTCGACAACCTTGGCGTGGTCAATGCGTTGCAGCCGAAATCGCGTTTCGCATGCCTGGCTGCGCCGTTCGCCTGCCTGGATGGCGTGAACGAGAGGGGCGTTTCCTGTGCGGTGCTCACGCTTGACAGCAAGCCAACCTCCCGGATCACCGGCAAGCCCGTCATCTCCACGCCGCTTGCCATACGCTTGGTGCTCGATCGGGCCGCCACCACGCAGCAGGCCGTCGACCTGCTGCTTTCCTATGACATGTTCGCCACAAGCGGGCGCGATTACCATTTCTACATCACCGATGCGCAAGGCGATGGCCGCGTGGTCGAGTTCGATTGCGACAGCCCTGAGCGTATGCCCGTCGTCACGCCCGTGCGCCAGGTCACCAACTTCTTCGTCATGCACGAAGACAAGGTGGCGCCATTTCAGAAGAATGGGGCGTACGGCCACGGCCGCGAACGCTACGACGCCATCTCCGCGGTGATTGATGGGGCGCCTTCGGGTCAGGATGCCCAGGTCACGGCGTGGAAGGCGCTGAGGACGGCTTCACAGGCGCCCAACCCCGAGGATGTCACCAGCAATACGCAGTGGTCTATCGTCTTCGATAACGCGAACCTCACGGCGGATGTGGCGCTGCGTCGTCGCTGGGACGATGTCCATCATGCCGACATCCACGGCAACATGGTGTGAGGTCCGGTTTCCGGGGCGGAACGGCTTGCGACCGAGGTGCGTAGTCGGCGTCGATGTTTTGATCTGATGACGAAGCGCGGCGCCAGCTCGCGCATGCTCATGGTGCTGCGCGCTTGGGTTGAAGAGGCGTGCCGCAGCTTGCGCGGATGCCGCCGGTTTACCGCGTTGCGAAGCGCGGCGCCAGCTCACGCGTCTTCTCGATGAGCTTGCGGTAGATGCGCTCGCGTATCCACGGTTCGCTTGATAGGGTCACGGCATCTTCGAGCTCCACCCATTTCACGCCGCTGTTCTCGTCTGCCTTGATACGCACATGTTGGGCGGGGTCGGCCACGGCCAGATACGTCACGTTCAGGTGCAGGTGCGAGCTGACATATGCCCCGCGTTTCACGTGGCCGTCCACGGTCAGCACCTCGCACGACAGCACGCCGCCCGGCCCGCATGGCACCAGGCGTGCGCCGCGCACGCCCGTTTCCTCTTCTAGCTCCCGCAAGGCGACCGCCGCAAGATCGGCCTGCCCGTCCGCGTGCCCGCCGATCCAGCTCCACGAATCGTATATGTTGTGATACACCAGCAGCGTTTTCGTGAATGTGGGATCGACTGTCCAAATAGAGCATGCCATGTGGGCCACGGACGATCGGTCGAACACCGCGGGGTCCGTTTCCAAGCGCGACAGGATAAGGTCCCGGTCGGCGGCTTCCTGTTCGTTGGCAGGTTGGAACGCTTGCAAATCTTCGTATATGCCCACGGCTTCTCCTTGAGATCGAAAAGGCCCGGGCGTGCGGCCCGGGCCTGTGACTGCGTGTCGATTATAGCAAGCTGTGCGGAGTCGGCTTGCGCCGCAAGGCGTTGCGACCGCCGGCCCTTGCATCTTAGTGATGATGGCTGCAGGCGTTTTCCAGCACCATGCGCGCGCAATCGCCGGCGATGAACTTGTTCACCACGTCGCCGACCAAGGGCGTTTCCTGCTCAAGATAGATGTCCACGCCGTATTGCGTGAAGCGCATGAACGGCGGCTGGCCCATGCCTGCGCAGATCATCGCATCGATGCCCAGGTTGTGCGCGAACTCGATGACGCCGCCGCAACCCACTTCGTCATGATCGACGTTTTTCACCGACTCGACGCTGGTGACCTGTCCGTCCTCGATGGTCACGAGCGTGAACCAGGGCGTGTGGCCGAAGTGTCCGCTGCGGATGCTCGTCAGGCCTTCGCCGGTTTCGCTGGGGATTGCAACTTTCATGGTATCGCCTTTCTACGACGTTCGCGTCGGGGCGCCTGCTCCGTTCGCTTCTCCTGCAGCCAACTCTAGCACAGCGATGCCCGAGTCCACGAAGTTTTTTGATACTCTCCAAGTAGCATATTGGTAGGAATAACCGGCTTGTTCGAGCGCTATAATGCCGGTATGGAGAAAACCCCGAACACATCGCCTGCCGTCGCCGTGAGCGCCTGCCTGCTGGGCAGGCCGTGTCGCTATGACGGGTCGTCAAAGCCCGACGATGCGGTGATGCAGCTCGGCTGTTGCTATAAGCTCGTTCCCATATGCCCTGAAGTTACAGGGGGCCTTCCCGTGCCGCATCCGCCGTGCGAGATCGTCGCGGGGTCCCGTCCGGTGCGCGTGATGGATGCGAATGGCGGCGACGTCACGCAGGCCTTCCATCTTGGCGCAAGCCGCTGCCTTGAGCAGCTGCGCGATGCAGATTGCCGGGTTGCCGTGCTCAAATCGAAAAGCCCTTCGTGCGGAAGCGGGTCTGTGTACGACGGAAGCTTCACGGGCACGCTCGTGCCGGGGTGGGGCGTTGCCGCGCAGCTGTTCCGCGACGCGGGCATCACGGTGCTTGATGAATCGCAGGTCCATAGGCTGGACATGCCGCTTGGTCCTGCGCAGCCCTAAGGCAACTGGCCCGCAAAGCCGCAAGGGTGCGCCCTGGCCTCCTTGTGCATGCCGTGGGGTGCCGTCTACCGCGCCGGCTTGTCCGTCGGCGGGGTGTATACTCCCCTAAACGAATAAGGCGGCGCCTTGCGCGCCGCATGAATATGAAAGGAATCGGTATGCTGGTTACCAACCTTGCCCATGCGAACGGAAACGACTATCTCGGCCAGCGCTTCGCTAAGGCCTATGCGTTCCTTGCGCAGGACGGCCTGGATGCCCTGCCGCTCGGCCGCAACGAGATCGACGGCGACGACGTGTTCGCCAACGTGCAGGAATACGACACCGTCGCTGCTTCAGAAAAGCAGTTGGAGGCGCATCGCGGTTATTACGACGTGCAGTTCGTCGTGTCCGGCCAGGAGCTTTTGCAGTACGCTCAACTGGATGGCCTGCCCGAGTGCCAGCCGTTCGACGAGGAAAACGACTTCGGCTTGTACGAGACGCCCGAGCAGTGCACGGATGTGGTGCTGCACGCCGGCGACCTGGCCGTTCTCGCGCCCGAGGATGCGCATAAGCCCGGCTGCACGCTTGGCTCCGCTCCCTGCCATGTGCGCAAGATCGTCGTGAAGGTCCGCGCGTAACAACCTCCTTCGATAAAGGAAGCACATGAACAAGCAAGATCGCAAATATCTCAAGCGCCTGCTCGAGACCCCTTCGCCCACAGGCTGCGAACAACGCATCGCCGCTGTGGTTCGCGAGCGTATGGAGGGCGTTGCCGACCAGGTCACCACCGATGTCATGGGCTCGGTCCATGCCCGTCTTGCAGGCAAGGGGGCGGCGCCGTCGCTCATGCTGGCCGCCCATATGGACGAAATCGGCCTCATGGTGGTCAACGTCTCCGATGACGGGTTTTTGTCGGTCGCCGCCATCGGCGGCGTCGATGCCGCTATTCTGCCGGGACTTCGCGTGGATGTGCACGCCTCTGAAGCCGAGTATCCTTTGCGCGGCGTCGTCGGCCGCAAGCCCATCCACCTTATCTCCGCTGGCGAGCGCGACAAGGTCACGCCCCTGTCAGACCTCGTCATCGACCTGGGCCTTCCCGCCAAGAAGGTCAAGCGCCTGGTGAAGGTGGGCGACGTTATCACGTTCGGCGTGGGCTTCGAGCGCTTCGGGAAGAACATGGGCGTCTCGCGCGCCTTCGACGACAAATGCGGCGTGTGGGTCATCACGCGCGTGCTCGAGGAGCTGGCGGCTGCCGGCGGTTGCGCGGGCGACGTCACTTGCGCCTGCACGGTGCAGGAGGAGATCGGCACCCGTGGCGCCATCACCTCGGCGTTCGGCGTGCATCCCGATGTGGCGGTGGCCTTCGATGTCACGCACGCCACCGACTACCCGGGCATCAGCCATGCCAAGTTCGGCGACATCAAGTGCGGCGGCGGCCCGGTTATCGGCCGCGGGCCCAATGTCAACCCGCAGGTGTTCGAGCGTCTCGTCCAGGCCGCAAAGGCCGCGGGCATCCCGTATCAGGTAGAGGCCCTGCCCGGCCATTCCGGCACCGATGCCTGGCCCATCCAGGTCAGCCGCTCCGGCATTCCCACGGGTTTGGTGTCCGTACCGCTTCGTTACATGCATACGCCCACCGAGGTCATCTGTTTGGACGACCTTGATGCAACCGTGGCCCTGTTCGTGCAGTTCGCGCGCGATCTGGAGTCCGGCGGCTCGTTCGTGCCCATGGCGGGTTGCGGCTCGGCGTCGCTCGATGCCTGTTCCGCGCGTACCGCGCAGGGGGAGTAGCGTCATGAAAAAGCAAGCCCAAGACATCGCGCGCAACCGCAAGGCGCTGCATGACTACGAGGTTCTCGAGACCTACGAGGCCGGCATCGCCCTGACCGGCACCGAGGTGCGCTCTCTGCGCGACAACCATTGCCAGCTCACCGACTGCTTCGCACTCATCCGCCACGGCGAGGTGTGGCTGCATGGCGTCCACATCCCTCCGTACGCCTTCGGCAACATCGCCAACCCCGATCCGGACCGCAAACGCAAGCTCCTGCTACACAAGAACCAGATTCGCAAACTGGAGCAGCAGACCAAGGAGAAGGGCATGGCGCTCGTCCCGTTGAAGATGTACTTCAACAAAAGCTCGCTCGTGAAGGTCGAGCTGGCGGTGTGCCGCGGCAAGAAGAACTACGACAAGCGCGCCGCCATGGCCGAGCGCGACTCGAAGCGCGAGATCGAACGCGCGTTGAAGGAAAGGAGCCGTCGATGAGCGATCAGGAAGCGCTGGAGGGCGAAGAGCATATCTCGGAGCATGCTGTGGAAGAGGCTTCCCAGGCTGATGAGACGCCTGCTGCCGCCGACGATCTTGAAGTTGTCGAGCTCGAGCTTTCCGATGACGATATCGTGCGCTACCTCGAAGATGAAGATGGCAACCGCATTGGCTTCGTCATCATGGAAGACGGCGAAGAGGCCGAGTATCTCTATGTCGAGGACGACGAGAACGAGGATGCTGGCGGCGAAGTCGCTGACGATGGCAGCCTGGGCATCACGCGCGACGGCGTGCAGCAGGCAACCGATGATATGAACGCCATCTTCAAGGACGGCGTTAAGATGGCGGCGGAATTCAAGGGCGCGTTCGACGACATTAAAAGCGCATTGGACTTCAGCTCGCTTTTGAAGTAAGATTATCAATCCGTTCGGCGGCTTGTCGTCGTGCACTTTGACAAGGTGGACCGCAGCGTCCCGACTCGGCTGCAGAGCCGGCTTATCGGGGGCGACTGGTTTCGACATGGTATGTTTGAACTGAGGAGCAGGTCGTGGTCTCCTCTCCACGTTAAACAGGGGTACCGTCAAGTTAATTGGCAAGAACAACTCTCAGAGCGCTCCGGCGCTCGCCATGGCTGCCTAAACAGCACCTGGCACGTCAACTCCGGGTTGTCCCCGGCTCGGACGCGACGTCATTTTAGGGGACTGCATCGAAGCACGTGGACGGTATGGCTTCGATAAAGATTGAACCGACTAGGAACCCTAACGTTTGCCCGTTGACCGACGGGTTCCGAATTCCGATAACGGGATAAGCTTGTAGAGCCTGAGGGATAATATAGTATGGACCGGAGTTCGATTCTCCGCGCCTCCACCAGTAATTTATTAGACCGTTTGTTCTGTTTGCGCAGATCAAACGGTCTTTTTTGTTTGAACAGACAATCATCGCATGTGACGCAACTAGGGTGAAATCGCTATAAATCCCTGTATCTGACGAGTGCATTAACGGATGAAACCGCAGAAAATAGGGGGCCTTTCGGTCATCAGTTAACGGATGGAGCGGCTAGATGTGCGCGATCGACGACGCGTCGATGGCTAGGTCGTCAAGGGGCTGCTTGTCGTAGTGCAGGTACGTGGTGTTGATGTCGTTGTGTCCTAGAATGCGCGACAGATCCTCGACTGTCGCCTGCGTGAAGGTGACTTGTGGCAAAGTCGCGCATCATCGTACGTTTCGGGTCTCATTCGGGCATCAGTCGTCGGTTAAGGAAATGGCACCCCGATGGCCATAATTATCGTATCGAAAATATCCACAAGGTATCGCTCCTTGGGCATTACGTTGCTACAATGAATCTATCTACACCCTATTCAGCGAGAGCATCATGAGCAACGATCAAAACGATAAAGTTTCGCGCGGGCGTCACGTCGCTCCAAACGATATCCCTTCCATCAACTTCGACAACAACAACCAGCCCGGCGGCTTCGTTCCTCAGCAGGTGCATGGCCAGCAAACCAGGCAGGCCTATCCGCAGTATGCGCAAAACGGTCACCAGGGCTATGCGCCTTCTGGTATGCAAATACCTCCCACAGGCGTTTCCCGGCCCAAGAAACGTGTCGGGAAGGTGCTCGGAATCGTCGCGGCCTGTTTGGTGGCTGTCCTTGCGATCGCATATTGCGGCGTGGCGCTGTATTTCGGCAGTCATTTCATGCCCAACACCAAGATCGGCAATCTCGATGCATCGCTTATGTCGACGGCGGATGCCGAAAAGGCGCTTGCCAATGAGGTGAACTCTTACAAGCTCACCATTACCGGCAACGGCTTCAATCTTACGGTGTCGGCTAAGGATGCCGGCGTCGATTTCGACGCAGCCGAAGCGGTTAAAGAGGCGTACTCCGCATACAACGAATGGCTGTGGCCCGTCGAGCTTACGCGCAGCCATGATGCCACCGGCGCCATGATCAGCTCTTATAATGATTCCGGCCTTGAACAAACCGTGTCCGCAGCAGTCGCTGCATTCAACGAATCCGCTACGCAGCCTCTCAATGCTACGGTTGCTTATGATTCTAAATCCGGTTCCTTTACCGTTTGCAAGGAAGTCGCCGGCACCGCCCTTGATGCGTCGAAGGTCATGGCCGCCGCCGATACCGCGCTCGCCGAGCTTGATCCCAAAGTCGTGCTCTCGTCCGAGCAGCTGTTGCAGCCTACGGTGTTTTCCACCGATCCTCGCCTGAAAACTGCCGCCGAGCAGGCCAACACCATGATCGGTGCCGATATCGTGCTGACCATGGGCAAGTCCACTGCTGCGGAAGCCGATGCCGATCTCATTTCGCAATGGGTCACCGTCGACGAAAACGTGCAGGCCGTTCTTGACGAGGACGCTATGCGAGCATGGGTCGACAAGCTCGCTGGCGATTGCGATACCGTCGGCACCACGCGTACCTATACGCGCGCCGATGGCAAGACCATCACGGTTTCCGGCGGCGTGTACGGTTGGTCTATCGACTACGATGCGCTTATGGACTTGGTGGTCAACGGGGTCAAGGAAGGCCTTGTTGAAACCGTCGAGATCCCTAACGCCACTAGCGGCGATGCGTATAACGGCGTTGGCGGTCGCGATTGGGGCAACCGTTATATCGATATCGACCTGGCTGAGCAGCACGTTTACTTCTACGATGACTCCGGCGCGCTGGTTTGGGAATCCGACTGCATCTCCGGCATCCCCGATGGCACGCATGACACCAGCGTTGGCGTGTTCTGGATGAATGCGATGCAAAGCCCCGGCAAGCTTACCGGTTATGAGAACGGCCAGAAGATCTACGAATCAACCGTTCAGTATTGGATGCCCTTCGATGGCAACGCAATCGGCTTGCACGATGCTGATTGGCAGCCCGATTTCGGTGGAACCATGTACAAAGACGGGTACGGCAGCCATGGCTGCGTGAACCTGCCTCCGGCGAAGGCCAAGGAACTGTACTCGCTTATCCACTCAGGCGACTGCGTGGTCAGCCACTGGTGATAGTCGTTCGACGGTGAATGCTTAGACGCCCTGCAAGCATTGCTTGCAGGGCGTCTTGTGTTCGCGATGGCTGGTGTCTTGTTAGACTACGGTTAAATCAACGCACTCCACGGGCACCACGCGTTGCAATTCGCTCAGCGGGGTTTGAATCTGGCATCCAATGCGGCCGCCCGAGAACATGATTCGGTCATAAAGCTCTGCCGTCTCGTCGATGAAGGTGGGGAAGAGCTTCTTCATTCCCACGGGGCTGCAGCCGCCGTGAATGTATCCGGTCAGCCCTAACAGGTCGCGGGATTTCACCATCGCGATTGATTTCTCTCCGGCAGCGCGAGCCGCCTTCTTCAAATCAAGCTCGCAGGCAACGGGGATCATGAACACGAAATGCTGGCCTGATTTCCCCTGAGTGACCAACGTCTTGAACACGCAATCCGGATCTTGTTCCAAAAGCGCTGCCACCTCGACTCCGGATAGCGCTTCGGGGCATTCGAAGAAGCGCGTGTTGAAATCGGCGTGCGCCGCCTCCATTTCACGTATGGCATTGGTTTTGCGGTCTTTTTCCTTCGACATGGTCAGCTGCTCCTTTTTCTGGAACTTTTCGCTTCTCTAGCAGGTTAGCAGATACTATGGCACCCGCCGCGCATTTCAGAAAGCGCCCGCAAGCATGCGTTATACTGAACGGCATGGATATCTTGCAAACATTCGATAACGCGCCGATCGGCGTGTTCGATTCTGGGTTCGGCGGGCTTACCGTAGCGCGCGAGATCGCGAAGGCTCTGCCGGAGGAATCTATCATCTACGTAGGCGATTCAGCGCGTTGCCCCTATGGTCCGCGCAGCCTTTCCGAGGTGGATGGATTCGTCCAACAAATCGGCTCATGGCTGGTGCAGCGCGGGGTCAAGCTCATCGTTATCGCATGCAACACCGCTACCGCAGCGGGTTTGGCTCATGCCCAGCAAACGTTCCCCGTTCCCGTCATCGGGGTTGTGGAACCTGGTGCACGCGCCGCCGCGCACGCAACGCGCAATAAGCGTGTCGGGGTCATCGCCACGAAGGCCACGGTAGAGTCCGATGCCTATACGAAGGCGATCCGCCATCTTGATGCGGGAATCACCGTGTTTTCCACGGCTACGCCGCGATTCGTCGAGATAGCCGAGCAGGGCATCCGCATGGCGGAGGGCCCTATCGAGAACTATACCTCGCTTGCATCGAAGGTCTATATCCGGCCACCGTTCCAGGCTATCGCCAAAGAGTATCTGGAACCGTTGCGGCGCTGCCAAATCGATACGCTCGTACTTGGCTGCACGCACTTCCCGCTGCTCAAGGCGTTGATCGGCGGCGTGGTGGGGCATGAGGTCACGCTAATCTCGTCGGCGAAGGAAGCGGCCCGAGATGTCACCGAGATCTTGGATCGTCATCACCAACGTGCTCAAGCGGGTCACAAAGCCGAGTACGAGTTCAACACCACCGGTGATGATGTTGCGGAGTTCCAAAGCTTCGGTAGCCGTGCGTTTTGCATGCCCATCACCAGCGTGTCGCATATCGAATTCTAAGAACAACATTTGGCCCCGAAAGGAACCGTCATGAAAATTGTTCTCATTGCCAGCAACAACGCTCACAAGGCCGTCGAAATCGCCGAAGCGCTTGATTTTCCCGGTTGGGAGTTCAAAACCCTCAAGCAGGCTGGTGTCCACTCCGACCCCGTCGAGGATGCCGAGACGTTCTTGGGCAATGCCCGCATCAAGGCTCATGCGGCTCAGCAGGCTAGCGGCGGTATGGCGGTGCTAGCAGATGATTCCGGCCTGGAAGTCGATGCGCTTGATGGCGCTCCCGGTGTGCATTCCGCGCGATATGCCGGCGAACCGTGCGATGACGCTGCCAACAACGCGAAACTGCTCGATGCCCTGTCAAATGTAGAGGATGCGCAGCGCAGCGCTCGATTCGTATGCCACCTGGTCTACCTTGATGAGCAGGGTAGGGAGCACGATGCCCGCGGAACGGTCGAGGGCCGTATAGCCTATGAGCCGCAGGGGGATAACGGATTCGGATACGACCCGCTGTTCCTGCCCGAGGTATTTGACTTCAAGCGTTCGCTCGGTCAGGCGCTTCCCGAAGAGAAGAACTCGATTTCCCATCGAGGTAACGCTCTTCTTGAACTTCGCGCGAAATTGTCCGAAAACGCGTAGAAAGTCTGCTATACTATCTGGGCTGTTTGGATGTCGGGACGTGGCGCAGCCTGGTAGCGCGCCTGCTTTGGGAGCAGGATGTCGCAGGTTCGAATCCTGTCGTCCCGACCAGTCGCGGGTGTGGTTCAATGGTAGAACTGAAGCCTTCCAAGCTTCTAACGCGGGTTCGATTCCCGTCACCCGCTCCACTAAAACCCCAGGCCAGAGCCTTATTGGCTCTGGCTTTTTTGTTTGTGCGCCAAAGTGTGCGCCAAGCTGCGGGCCAAATGCGGGCCAAATGCCTGCACTTTTTCAGGCCAAGCCGTTGGGAAGGGCTGCGTAACAAGCTTCATAATCGTTGCCTGCTATATCAAGCTTAAATCGTGAAAGAAAAAAGCCGGAGACGACGAATCGCGCTCCGGCTTGAAAACTCTGGCGCGCCCAGCAGGACTCGAACCTGCAACCGTCGGATTAGAAGTCCGATGCTCTATCCGTTGAGCCATGGGCGCACAAAACGCCGTTATTATACCGCAAACCCGCAAAAACACGTAGGCTTGCGAGACGTCATGACTAAAACAATCTGCTTTAGCGCCAAAACGTCTAAGCGAAAAGAGCGAACAGCCGCCGAATCAAGGTAATAAGTGGTTCGCATCAAGGCTTCGTCGAATTCCTGCAGAGCGTGTCATGTGATTTGCGACGGGAAATTGATCGCAGGAGGA
Organism: uncultured Senegalimassilia sp.; assembly: GCA_934661765.1. Next base: position 28,177 of record CAKUJT010000006.1, on the reverse strand, counting down.
TGTCGCTCGTTCGGTTGTCTATCAACTACCTATAGCGTATTCAGCTACGTCTCGCGCTAAAACGCTACCAGCCATAGTGGTATAGAACCTCTCTATCAATGGTCCCAAAGACCATAAGCAGCTGTGCATCGAAATCGCATGATGCATTATTTCTCAAATTTATGCATAACTAGGGTTTCGAAAGAAATCGTCTATGGGTCGACATGGCTTCAGGTATGGCGTAGGAAAATTATGCAACTGCACAAGTAAACTATCGTGAACCAAAGTGAAAGTGAAGGAAATGTGTAGAAACGCGATTGAAACAAAGCCAGAAATGTATCGTTTTCGCAGGTCATCCCGAAAATATCGTTTTGATAAATTTTGGTAGTTGCTTTTCATTGTGAAGCGTGAGAAGTTTGTTTTGCAGTCGGAACGCGCGGTGCGCAACGGGCGTTCCGCTTCTAAGAAGTCCGAAAATGCATAAAAGGCATAAGGAGGGTTTTCATGGCAGGCGTAAACGTCAAGAGCGAAATCAAGCCCTTGAAGAAGGTTCTGTTGCATCGCCCTGGTAAAGAGCTGCTGAACCTCACGCCGAACACGCTCGAAGAGCTGCTGTTCGACGACATCCCGTTTCTGAAGGTTGCCCAGGCCGAGCATGATGCTTTTGCTCAGGCCCTTCGCGACAACGGCGTGGAGGTCGTGTATTTGGAGAACCTCATGGCCGAGGTGCTCGATGCCAATCCGGCTCTGCGTGAGCAGTTCCTGAAGCAGTTCATCGAAGAGGCCGGTATCCGTACCGAGCGTTATCAGAAGATTCTCTTCGATTACCTGAACGACAACTACAAGACCAACATCGACTTGGTTCTGAAGTGCATGGAGGGCGTCAACCTCACCGAGCTGCACACCGACAAGTCCAACTCCTTGGTCGACCTGGTGTCCGAGTCTTCCAAGATGGTTATCGCCCCGATGCCGAACCTGTACTTCACTCGCGACCCGTTCGCGATGATCGGCAACGGCGTTTCCATCAACCGTATGTACGCTGTCACGCGTAACCGCGAGACCATCTTCGCTGAGTACATCTTCACGCATCATCCCGATTTCAAGGATGTGCCGCAGTACTACAGCCGTTACAGCGCATTCCACATCGAAGGCGGCGATATCCTCAACATCAACGAGCATACGCTGGCCATCGGTATCTCTCAGCGCACCGAGCCGGATGCCATCGACGAGATCGCCCATAACATCTTCAAGGACGAGACCTCGCCGGTCGACACCATCCTGGCGTTCAACATCCCGAACAACCGTGCAATGATGCACCTTGACACCGTGTTCACCCAGATCGATGTTGACAAGTTCACCATCCATCCCGGTATCATGGGCCCGCTGACCGTGTTCGAGATCACTCCCGAGGGCGAGGGCATCAAGGTCAAGGAGACCTCCGGTACGCTCGAGGAAGTTCTCGAGAAGTACGTGGGCATGCCTGTCACCCTTATTCCTTGCGCTGGTGGCGATCGTATCGCCGCAGAGCGCGAGCAGTGGAACGACGGCTCCAATACGCTGTGCATCGCTCCTGGTCGCGTGGTTGTTTACGAGCGCAACGATGTCACGAACGCGCTGCTGCGCAAGAACAACATCGATGCTATCGAGATTCCCTCGGCCGAGCTGTCCCGCGGCCGTGGCGGCCCCCGTTGCATGAGCATGCCGATCTGGCGCGAGGACTAGATTTCTCGCTGCGCAGAGCGCATAATCTCAGTATCCGTTTAGGATACGAATCCTGAGAAATCAGGAACCCTTGTTAGGTTTTTCCCGGAACGCATGAAAATGCGTTCCGGTAGAAACAGCAGGCTGAAACTTGGCGCGGCCTGCACACATAAGTTCTTGTTAACTTGCTATCGAAAGGAATTACCATGCCTGTAAGCCTGAGCGGTCGTCATTTCCTGCGTCTCCTGGACTTCTCCACCGAGGAGATCGAGTACCTGCTGAAGCTTTCCAAGAACTTCAAGGACATGAAGCGTGCCGGCGTGCCGCATCGCTACCTTGAGGGCAAGAACATCGTGCTGCTGTTCCAGAAGACCTCCACGCGTACCCGTTGCGCATTCGAGGTTGGCGCTATGGACCTGGGCATGGGCGTGACCTACCTGGATCCCAACAGCTCTCAGATGGGCAAGAAGGAGTCCATCGAGGATACCGCTCGCGTGCTCGGCCGCTTCTATGACGGCATCGAGTTCCGCGGCTTCGCTCAGACCGACGTCGAGGAGCTGGCTGCCAACGCTGGCGTGCCGGTTTGGAATGGCCTGACCACCGAGTGGCATCCCACCCAGATGCTGGCTGACGTTCTCACCATGCAGGAGAACTTCAACTACGATCTGAAGGGCCGCACCGTCGTCTTCATGGCTGACGCCGCCAACAACGTTGCCCGTTCCATGATGGTCGTTTGCGCCAAGCTCGGCATGAACTTCGTCGCTTGCGCCCCTGAGACCAACTGGCCTGAGGCCGAGCTGGTCGAGGAGTGCCGTGCCATCGCCGCTGAGCATGGTGCCACCGTCAAGCTGACCGCTGACGTGAAGGAAGGCTGCACCGGCGCCGACGTCATCTACGCTGACGTGTGGGTGTCCATGGGCGAGCCCGACGAGGTCTGGGGCGAGCGCATCAAGAACCTCGAGCCGTACCGCGTGACCAAGGAGGTCATGGGCTACGCTAAGGAGGACGCTATCTTCCTGCACTGCCTGCCCAGCTTCCATGACACCAACACCACCATCGGTGCCCAGAAGGCCGAGCAGTTCGGCATCACCGAGATGGAGGTTGCTGACGACGTCTTCGAGTCCAAGCAGTCCAAGGTCTTCGACGAGGCCGAGAACCGCATGCACACCATCAAGGCTGTCATGTACGCAACCCTGAGCTAAGTCTCTAGGTTCTAAACTCACCGTTGCGCCGCCCCCCAGTGGCGGCGCAACGAATTGCATCGAATTCCCTTGCCAACCTATGACGATTATTCGTCCCATTTCAATGGGTTGGTTTTTTTATTCCCAAAAAGGAGGCAATCATGCCCTACGCAAAAGGTGAAGGTCCTTCCGTAGTCATCGCCCTCGGCGGCAACGCTCTCGGCAACAGCCCGCAGGAGCAGCTCGAGCTGGTTAAGAACACCGCCAAGCACATCGTCGACATGGTCGGCGACGGCGTCAACGTCGTCGTGTCCCACGGCAACGGCCCCCAGGTCGGCATGATCAACAACGCTTTCGCCTACGCCGCCGCCAACGACGGCAAGACCCCGGAGATGCCTTTCCCCGAGGCCGGCGCGATGTCCCAGGGCTACATCGGCTATCAGCTGTCCCAGGCCATCCTGAACGACCTGAAGGCCCGCGGCATCATGCGCTCCGTCGCCAACGTCATCACCCAGACCGTCGTGAACCCCGAGGATCCGGCGTTCCAGAACCCCACCAAGCCCGTCGGCGCCTTCATGACCGAGGAAGAGGCCAAGGCCAAGGCCGCTGAGACCGGCTGGACCTTCAAGGAGGACGCCGGCCGCGGCTGGCGTCAGGTCGTCGCCTCCCCGAAGCCCGAGCGCATCGTCGAGTTCGACGCCGTGAAGGACCTCATGGACAACGGCTACATCGTCGTCTCCACCGGTGGCGGCGGCGTGCCGGTCTTCGAGACCGAGAACGGCTACGAGGGCGTTCCCGCCGTCATCGACAAGGACCGCTCCTCCGCCAAGCTGGCCGCCGACTTCGGCGCCGACATGCTGGTCATCCTGACCGCCGTCGAGAAGGTCTGCATCAACTTCAACAAGCCCGACCAGGAAGAGCTCTCCACGATGACCGTGGCCGAGGCTCGCGAGTACATCGCCCAGGGCCAGTTCGCCCCCGGCTCCATGCTGCCCAAGGTCGAGGCCTGCATCGAGTACGTCGAGGCCTTCCCGCAGGGCAAGGCTCTCATCACCTCCCTCGAGTGCGCCGCTGCCGGCCTCGAGGGCAAGACGGGCACCGTCATCACCGCTTAATTCGATGACTAGCATTGTTTGCTGATCCTTCCCGTGATGGTGCTTGCATGATCACGGTGCAGCAAACGGAGAGAACGAACGATGGTGATTATGATTTAGCATGCGACTTGCGTTCTGATTGGAACATCGATCGTTTTCGGCCCGTTGGTTTCGTTCGTTTGCTCATCACGAACGAATACCTAAACAATCGCTTACTCGCGACAGTGCGTGCGCATGCCCTGTCGCACCTCCTAAAGCCTTTGCCTTTGTTCAAGATTTGATCTTTGGGCAAGGCCCGAAAGCTCCCTCGCATATGCGGGGGAGCTTTTGGTTTTCGGTTTACCGTGTTGCCTGGCGACTGTATCTCGGATTGTTGGGACAAGCATGGTAAGATGCAGAACTATGTATTCGGTGCTAGCTTAAGGAAGTTTTATCAACATGCAAATTCGCGAAGAACTGGAAAACCTCATTGCGGCTTCCATCGCCGCTGCTTGTGACGACGCAACGCTGGAGCTGGCCGAGCGTCCTGCTCCGGCACTTGAGCGTCCTCGCGACCTATCCAATGGCGATTGGGCTTCGACCGTTGCCATGCGTACGGCAAAGCTGGCCCACAAAAATCCGCGCGAGATTGCGCAGATCATCGTTGATCATCTGCCCGAAAATAACATGATCGCGTCTGTCGAGATCGCAGGTCCTGGTTTCATCAACATCAAGTTGACGCCTTCTGCGTTCCAGTCTGTTGCTGCACGTGTGCGTGCAGAGCGTTTCGACTTCGGCAAGGGTACGTTGCCTGAAGGCACTCCTCACAACGTCAACCTTGAGTATGTGTCTGCCAATCCTACGGGCCCGATGCATGTCGGTCATGGCCGCTGGGCAACGCTTGGCGACGCCATTGCGCGCGTGATGCGTCATGCTGGTTATCAGGTATCCGAGGAGTATTACATCAACGACCATGGCGTTCAGATGGATGTCTTCGGTAATTCGGTTTCCGTTCGCTATATGCAGTTGCTAGGTCACGATATCGAGATGCCCGAGAAGTGCTATGGTGGCGGCTATGTGAAGGATATCGCCCAGGGCATCATCGACCGTGATGGTAACAAGTGGGAGAGCGTTAGCGACCAGGAACGCATGGAGGCGTTCCGTGAAATCGCCTATCAGGAGATGCTCGATCTTGCCCGCGAAACCCTCACCGGTTTTGGTACCACGTTCGATACCTGGTTTAGCGAGCGCAGCCTCTACGAGACCGACGAGAACGGCACGTCGCCCGTTTCCCGCTCTCTTGAGATCATGAACGAGAAGGGCTACCTGTACGACAAGGATGGCGCCACCTGGTTCCGTTCCACTGATTTTGGCGATGACAAGGACCGTGTTCTGCTCAAGGAAAACGGCGAGTACACGTACTTCATGTCCGATGTGGCCTACCACTACAACAAGATGCAGCGTGGGTTCGATCATCTGATCGACCTGTGGGGCGCCGATCACCACGGCTATATCCGCCGTTGCGAGGCCATGCTTGCCGCTTGGGGCTATCCGGGTGCGCTCGAAGTTGTGCTGGGGCAGCTGGTTAACCTGTTCCGCGATGGCGAAGCGGTGCGTATGTCCAAGCGTACGGGCGAGATGGTCACGTTTGCCGAGCTCATCGATGAAGTTGGCGTGGATGCAACGCGCTTCCTGATGCTCTCGCGTTCCTCCGATCAGCCTATCGACTTCGATATCGAGGTTGCCAAGAAGAAGGACAACTCCAACCCGGTGTACTACGTGCAGTATGCTCATGCGCGCATTTGCTCTGTCTTGCGCAAGGCCGCTGGCGAAGGTGCCGAGTCGCTGTCCGCCGATGAGCTGGCTGCAAAGGTCATCCCCGCAGATGTCGACCTCAGCGTGCTCACGCACGAGTCCGAGATCGCCCTTATGCGCAAGATGGATGACTTTGGCGAGCTTGTGGCCCTGGCAGCACGCGATCGCGCTCCGTTCCGCTTGACGCATTATGCGCAGGAGCTTGCCGGCTTGTTCCATCAGTTCTATACCAATTGCCATATCGTCGGCGAAGAGCCCGCCATCCAGAACGCCCGTTTGGCCCTTGCGGACGCAACGCGTACGGTGTTGGCTTTGACGCTGGATCTTATCGGTGTATCCGCTCCCGAGCGCATGTAGGCTTTTATTAAGCTCAACTGTTCAGTAAAATGGCCGCCTTTTCGGGCGGCCATTTTGTTATAGCTTTAGCCTGTCTTCTGCACCCTTAGCGCAAAAGGCGGTAAACCATGACTTATAGGACAAATAGTGTGTCCAGTTTTGGGAGTTGACGCAGGTCAACTCCCATATGTAATTCTATACGTTGTCTTCCAAGTCCATTTGCATGAGGTTGACGTTTTCTCGCAGGCGCTTTGCCGCCACGCGGGAAAGCTCGCCATCGTCGTAGCGGGTTTGGATCTGCTCAAGTTCGATTTCCAAACCAAGTCGCTCGACGTCAGCGCTTTTATCTTGCGTTGTCGTGAACGAGGTGATGGAGGGAGCGGCAGCGCGCAGCGTTCTCAGCAGGCGCTGGTATTCGATGAGCAGTTTCGAGATGTCCTCGGCGTTGGCGGCGGAGTTTCCGGCTAACTCTTCGTGAAGCTTGTCCACCACATGCTCGTAGCATTTGATTTGCAGGGCTCGCGTTGCCTGCGTGGTCTCGCTTAGCTCGGCTCCGGGAACCTTATGGACGATTTCCTGCAAGCTTCGTCGGCCGAATGTTCTCCACCGTATGAAATGCTGTCGAAGGTTAGCACGTACCGAGTGCTGATGCATGATAAGCTCCTCCATGCGCGCAAGGCGCATAAGGTACTGATATCCAGCGAAACGATCAACTTGGTCGGTGTCGATCAGATGCTGTGCGAATTCGCGTTCCCATGTCAGCGTGCGCAGGCGCAGCTTCATGTTGGGCTCGTCTTCTATGCCGTTGAGCTCTTTGATTCTTTTGATGCGGTCGTTGTACTGGCGAACGACGATTTGCGTTGCCGCGCGGGTTTCAGGCGTTTGACGTGCGGAAAGCTCCTCGATCACGACGCGGAGGATGTCAAGGTTCGCTTGGACATCGCGTTCGAGTTGTTCGGTGTTGTCGCGTTTCTTTTGGGGGGCCAAGATCGGAACCACGAAGGTGGCGAGCAGAAGCGTGACCACGATAACGCCGCACGCCAGGAACAATATCAGCTGACGTTGCGCGATTGCTTGCGGAAGGGTCAGAATCACCGCTAGGGTAACGGTGCCCTTCGGGCCGCCAAGCGTCATGATGGCGGCGGAATGCACGTCATGAGCCAGCGACTTGCGTGGCTCGGGTACGATGTTCTTTTCTTTTGCGGCTTTCTCGTTGCGCTTTGCAACGTGCCTGTGGTGCACGCGCTCCATCAGCAGCACCCATACGAATCGAACGGCTATGAGGATCATGCTGATGGTCAGCACGTATATAAGCAGCGTCCAGTTCGAGATGGCCACGTTGTTCCAGGTGGTTTGCATTGCGCGTGGTAGCTGCGTTCCTAGCAACACGAACACGATGCCGTTGAGCGTGAAGGAAATCACACGCCATACGCTGGTGGAGACGATGTTCAGACGAGACACCGAAGGGCCGGCTGTGCGGGGCGAGATGACGTTGACTAGGCCGGCAGCGACCACTGCCAGGATGCCGCTCCCGCCGAGCTGGTCGGCTGTCAAAAATACGATGAACGGGGTGAACACCTCGAACAGAACATGGAACGTGGTGTTTTCAAGCCCCCATGAGCGTACCAGGCGCACGATGCCGTTGCCGATAACACCGAGTATCAAACCGAACGCGATGCCGCCCACGAACTCTAGCAGAAACTCGCCAATGGCATGAGCGGGGGAGAAGGCGCCGGTCATGGCCGCGGCTATGGCGAATTGGAAGGCTACGATGCCCGAGGCGTCGTTGATAAGCGATTCGCCTTTAAGGAGCGCCTTGCATCGTGGGCTGATGTCGGCGTCTTTCGATGCGGCGGACACGGCGATGGGGTCTGTCGGGCCGAGCGCCGCGCCCAGCGCGAACGCCGCGGCAAGCGAAATGGAGGGGATCATAGCGTTCACGAAAAAGCCCACGGCAACGATGATGGCCAGGACCAAGCCGATTGCCAGCGATAAGATGGAGCGCCTGTTGCGCCACAATTCCGTTTTCTTGGCTTCTTTCGCCTCGTGGAACAGCAGCGGGGCTATGAACAAAACTAAGAACAGCTCCGATTCGTCGAAGAGCAGATCTATCTGCCGTCCTGCGACCACGGCGATGGCAAGGCCCAGGCCGATCTGGATAAGCGGCGATGATACTTTAGGCACAAGCTGGTCGATCACCGACGAGGCTAAAACGGCGGCGAGCATAAGCAATATAAGCAGGAATGTCTCCATATGGGCATCTCCAAGTATTCAACGGGAATAGCCACATTGTAACCCGAACGGTAGGTCTTGAAAGGTTAACGGCATATGAACCTTGGTGCATCTGCACAAATAGACGGTTACCATCTGAGCGCTCCCTGCCGCCACGGTCTACGGGTTCTCGCTATAGAAGGCAAACGCGAGAAGGTGGTTATGTCATGCATGCTCGCCGTGCATCGCCTGGGCTTCTGGGGAGAACGTTAAAAGCCATGGGTCGAGCATCAGCTTTCGCCTTAAGAAGGGACGTTGCCAGGCTCAGCCGCTGCATAATCGGTTGAGTTCGATAGCGGAAGCGAAGCATGTGGATAAACGCGCGAATTCAGCTAGGCGGGTCGTCCAGCTAAGCGGCTCGAAAACCTTTTCGAAAAAAGTTTCGAAAAGGGGGTTGCACAGATTTTGGAAGTGCGTATAATACTTACTCGCGCCTTGGTGGGTGTGGCCTAGTTGGTTAGGGCGCCAGATTGTGGCTCTGGAGGTCGAGGGTTCGAATCCCTTCACCCACCCCATCGCGCAGCTGTTTGACATAGTGTGTTTTCTTGGACCGTTAGCTTAGTTGGTAGAGCAGGGGACTCTTAATCCCAAGGTCCGGGGTTCGAGTCCCCGACGGTCCACCATTTAAACATGCTAGTTAAACGAACCTTCACATATTCTTTTTCTTGGACTGTTAGCTTAGTTGGTAGAGCAGGGGACTCTTAATCCCAAGGTCCGGGGTTCGAGTCCCCGACAGTCCACCATGTGAATTTAAGCCCCGCAAATGCGGGGCTTTTTCATTTTTTCGCATTGTGCTTATGGTTGCCTGTAATCGGCTTGTGCTTGCAGTGCTGTCGTACAATGTGCACGACACATCATGCTCATGGGAGCAGATTCCCAAAAGGAGACATATTGGATTCCAAATCATCCGAGAAACGATTCGCGCTCATCATCGATGCGGACAACGTTTCGGCGAAGTACATCAAGCCGATCACCGACGAACTGTCAAAATACGGAACCATCACCTATAAGCGCATCTATGGCGACTGGACGAGCACGCTGCATGCGAAATGGAAAGATGCGTTGCTTGAGAACTCGATCACGCCCATTCAGCAGTTCAGTTACACCACGGGCAAAAACGCCACCGATTCCGCCATGATCATCGACGCTATGGACATCATGTACACCGGGTCGGTCGAGGGGTTTTGCATCGTATCGAGCGACAGCGATTTCACGCGTCTTGCAAGCCGCATCCGCGAAAGCGGCCTGACCGTCATCGGCATGGGCGAGAAGAAGACGCCCGTTCCGTTTCGCAAGGCGTGCGATATCTTCACCACGCTCGAGCTGCTTGTGGGCGAAGGCGGCAAAGCGTCCCGGCGCGGTCATCGGGGGCAAGCGGCATCGACTGCGGGGCAGGGTAGCGGGCCGAGCATCGAGCAGGTCGAGCGCGCCGTGTCCGATATCGTCACCGATAACCAGAACAACGGCAAAGCTACGGGCCTTGGTGAGGTCGGCAGCCGTCTTCTCAAGCGTTATCCCGATTTCGACGTGCGCAGCTATGGCACCAACCAGCTTACGAAGCTGCTCGGCGAGTTTTCCAGCGTCCAAGTCACCAAGGATGGCAACAGCGTCATGGTGGAGCTGACGGAAAGCTCCACGGCTTCCGCTAGCGGTCAATCTAGCGACGATGGGCAAACGGGGTCGGCGGTTCCCACGGATTTGGAGAATCGGCCTGAAGAGAATGCCGCCGAATCGCAGCAGGGGGCATCCGAAACGCAGGAGGGTGACAAGCCGCGTCGATCCCGTAGGTCCCGATCCCGCAGGTCCCGCTCGAAAGCCGTCAGCGCCGCCGATCGCGCGCAGTCCTTCGACGGTGAATCGGATGAGACGGGGATTGCCTCTGCTGATAAGGTCGAGGTCGATCGGGCTACGTCCTCTGAAGACGCCGTTGCGACGGGCCGCAACTCGCATGACCGAGCTGATGACGCTTCCCCTGATGGGGCGGCTTCGGTTGATACGGCTGCCGTCGAAACATCTGATGGGGCGCAGGCTGCGGCAACGTCGGCGGACTACTCCGAAGGCGGCCGTGCGTCCGACGCCGCCGACGAAGCATCTGTCGCGTTAGAGGACGGGGAAGGGCTTGCGGTTCAACCCGAGGCGCGGGGCTCTAAACCGGCTCGCAAGCGTCGCAGGCCTTCGCGTGCTCAACGGCCCGAGCAAACACATGGGCAGACGCCTGAGCAGCTCATCTTCGACGCCGTGCGCGATGCGGGCGTCGATGGGGTCGGCGTTGCGGATCTGTCCAAGCTTGTGCGAAGCGCATTCAAATCGTTCAAGGTTCGCGATCATGGATTCGCTCAGATGCGGCAGTACATCGCTTCTCTTGCCGATATCAAGGTTGAGAAGCGGGGCAGTGATTATTTCGCCGTGCTGGAAGAATAGGCTTGCGCTTTGCGTGATGCGCTGCATCGTTCGGCGCATCACGTGTTTCCATCCGGTTAAATCCGCCGTTTAAGGCGATAACCGGTCAATCGACCCTGTCGCTCGCTGCTGGTTTTGCTATGATTGCTAGGCGCAAAATCGCGCAGATGGGCGTGCGGGCGTGGCGGAATTGGCAGACGCGCCAGATTTAGGTTCTGGTGGGCAACCCCCGTGAAGGTTCAAGTCCTTTCGCCCGCACCATTTGAGGGGAGCATGCACGCATGCATGCTCCCCTCAGCTGCTTTATGCTGAAGCTTGCTTTTCCCGGTGCGGGGCAAGGCAGGCGGGAAGGAACGATTGGTATGGAAACTTTGAAGGCAATCGGGCGGAAGTGGAACGACATCAGCCTGATCAAGCGCATTCTCGTCGGTTTGGTCATCGGCGCCGTTTTGGGCGTGTTTTGGCCGGGTAACGACGTGCTCGAGATGTTCGGCACGTTGTTCGTCTCCGCGCTGAAGGGCGTGGCGCCCATCCTGGTGTTCTTCTTGGTCATCAGCGCGCTTGCAAACGCGAAGGGCGCCGGTGCCATGAAGGTGGTCGTGATCTTGTATCTGGCTGCTACGTTCATCGCTGCGTTCGTCGCTGTTTTGATGAGCTCCCTGTTCCCCGTGGAGCTTACCCTGGCCGCGGCGCAGGACACCTCAGCGGCTCCTTCCGATATCGGATCGGTGTTCACCAAGCTTCTGCTGTCCATCGCATCCAACCCCGTTGATGCCTTGACCAACGCGAATTACCTGGGCATCCTTGCTTGGGCCGTGCTGCTCGGCATCGCCCTGCGCCACGCCAAGGATGGCGTGAAGGACGTCTTCTCCGCGATCTCCGATGCGGTTTCGCAGGTCGTGCGTTGGATCATCTCCCTGGCTCCGTTCGGCATCCTGGGCCTGGTGTACACCTCCGTCAGCACCAACGGCCTTGAGATCTTCACCGAGTACGGGCAGCTTCTGTTGGTGCTCCTTGCAGCCATGGCCGTTGTCGCCTTCGTGACCAATCCGCTTTTGGCGTTTGCGTGCTTCCGCAAGAATCCTTATCCGCTGGTTTGGCGTTGCACGAAGGATTCCGGCGTCACGGCATTCTTCACCCGCAGCTCTGCTGCTAACATTCCCGTGAACATGGAGCTTTGCAAGAAGCTGGGCCTGAACAAGGACAACTACTCCGTGTCCATCCCGTTGGGCGCCACCATCAACATGGGCGGCGCTGCTGTCACCATCTCCCTTATGGCGATGATGGCCGCTCACACCATGGGCATCCAGGTCGGCTTCGGCACCGCCGTTATCTTGGGCGCGCTCTCCGCTGTGTCCGCTTGCGGCGCTTCCGGCGTTGCCGGCGGCAGCCTGCTGCTCATCCCGCTGGCCTGCAGCCTGTTCGGCATTGGCAACGACATCGCCATGCAGGTCGTTGGCATCGGCTTTGTGATCGGCGTTATCCAGGACTCCGTGGAGACTGCCATCAACTCTTCCACCGACGTGCTGTTCGCGGCTTCTGCCGAGTACATGCAGTGGCGTCGCGAGGGTCGCGATTTCAAGCCCGGCGCGGACGCGTAGGGTATAAGCGGCAAGCTGAATATACCGATACCTCAGGAGGGGACGTGATCGCGTCCCCTCCTTGCGTTTGGCGGTGTTCTGGCGTCTGGGTATGTGGAGAGCGCAGGATACCGGCGATCAGGGTAGCCTTGCATCCTCCTACGATTGCGGCGGCTGCTTGTCGCCGTCGACGGGCGGTATGCACGTCCGTGCTTCGTAGCGTTGCGCAAGCGGTTTAGAGAACGGGCTAGGGAAGGAAAAGGGGGGATGTCGGCGGTATGGACCATCGAGGTTTGAGACGTTCGCAAAGGGCGTGGGCAAATAGGGCAGACGTTGGGAGGCGCCGACTTGCATGCTTTCCCTTGCTATGCCTGCGCATGTTATGCCTGCGAACGGGCGCATGGCAATGAAAAAGGGCGCCTAAGCGCCCTTTAACAGACTATGGGATGCGAATTTGCAGGTTAGCCCACGAACCTGCCGAGCAAAAAGCCGATGATCACGCATGCAGCAGCGAAGCAAGCCGAAAGACCCACGAGCCGGGTGTCATGATGCTTGTCTCGGTTGCGCTCCTCCTGCTCCTTGCGCTTGGCGGGGAAGTAGGAGTAGCCGTCGGTGGTGATGGCTACCACAGTGCCCCGACGATCGTCCGGACGCTTGGCGAGCGCGCCTCGTTCGATCAGCTCGCGCTGCAGATCGTCGTCGGGACGCAACGGGAATGCGCAGCGATAAACCAGCTCGCCGTCGACGGTGCAGGTTGCGCGTTCGTAATCAAGCAAGCGGCCAAGTTCCCGCTCTTGCAGGATGTTCAATTCGATGGAAGCCATGATGATTTCCTCTGGTGCGTTGAGTGTGCGTTTTCAGACATAGTTATGATACCCTGAACAGGTTCGTTTTGGTAGGCAAATGTGGCAAGCGGCGCGGTGGTTTTCCCGCGTCCCATTGCGCCGCCGATGCTTGCGTTTCCGTGGTTCGTTCGTGAACGCGGGACCTTAGCTTTATCGAGCGGCTGGAATGTGCCATAATAACAGGTCGGTGCGCTATAGCACCTATGAGCAAGTAACGATGGAGGATAGCTACGTGGAAACTAAAGTTGAGGCTCTTGAGGGCAACCGCGCGAAGGTGACCATCACCCTCGATGCCAAGGACGTCGACGCCCGTATCAAGAATACGTATAAGGAATTCGCTAACAAGTACAACTTCCCCGGGTTCCGCAAGGGCAAGGCCCCGCGTCCCATTATCGATAACGCTCTGGGCAAGGACGCCGTCCGCGCTTCCGTCGCCGACGAAGTGGTGAACCGCCTTTCCCCCATCGCCATCGACGAAAAGGGCCTGTTCCCGATCAGCAAGCCCGAGTTCGCTGAGGAGCCCGGCCTGGTCGAGGACGGCAAGGAGTACTCCTACACCTTCACCATCGAGTGCAAGCCCGAGGTCGAGCTGGACAGCTACGAGCCCGTCGAGATCGAGCTTCCCGGCGAAGATGCCACCGATGAGGAGATCGAGGATCAGATCGAGCACTTCCGCGAGCATTACTTCACGTTCAAGGATGCGCCGGCCAACACCAAGGTCAAGGTCGACTCCGAGCTGACCATCGCCATGAAGTCCACCGACGACAAGGGCGAGGCTATCGAGAGCCTGTCCACCGAGGAGCGCCCCTACACCATGGGCGCCGGCCTTCTGCCCGAGGAGTTCGAGGAGAAGCTGGTGGGCCTGAAGAAGGGCCAGACCGCGGAGTTCGACCTGGACATGCCGGCCAACCCGCCCGTTCTGCTGCGCGCTCTCAAGGACAAGACCGAGAAGATCCACTTCGACGTCGAGGTCAAGGCCGTCCGCAAGAAGATCCTCCCCGAGGTCACCGATGAGTGGGTCAAGGAGACCCTGGGCTTCGAGAGCGTCGAGGACCTGCGCACCCGTCTGGCCGAGAGCCTGACTGCTCAGAAGAAGTCCATGCTGCCGGGCCTGAAGGAGCGCGCTTGCCTGAACAAGCTCATCGAGCGCATGGATGTCGAGGTTCCCGCTGCCATGGCCGAGGCTGCCGAGGCTAACCTGCTGCAGGAGCTGTTCCAGCAGCTGCAGGCTTCCGGCATGTCCTTCGACGCCTATCTGCAGCAGATGGGTCTGAAGGCCGAGAACTTCAAGGACGACATCAAGCTGCAGGCCGCTGACAACGTCAAGCAGGACTTGGCTCTGGATGCCTGGGCACGTCATTTCGACATGCAGGTCTCCGATGCCGACGTCACCATGGAGTTCGTGAAGTCCGGCGTCGAGGATCCGGCTGCCCTGGAAGAGGATTGGCGCAAGAACGGCCAGCTGCACATGGTGCGCGAGGGCGTGCTGCGCACGAAGGCCGTCATGGACCTGATGGACAAGGCGGTTGTCACCGAGGTTCAGCCGAAGGCCGCCGACGAGAAGCCGGCCAAGAAGACCGCTAAGAAGGCTGCCAAGGCCGACGACGCCGAATAGCACAAGCTGTCAGCCATTTTCAGCCCGCCCAGGAGGTGCGCGCGTGATCGTGCGCATGCCTGGGCGGGCTGTGGTTACTCCATGAATGCGTCATAGCGCTTGCGCGCGCGGCCGTGTTGCCGCACTATAGCTATCAAACCTTTTGGCCGCTGCGGCGGCTTTTCAAGAGAAGCGAGGCTTACATGAGTTTCAACCCACATTCTGCTCTGATCCCCTACGTTGTGGAGCAGTCGCCGCGTGGCGAGCGCAGCTACGATATCTATTCCCGCCTGCTCAACGAGCGCATCATCTTCTTGGGCGAGCAGATCGACGACCAGGTGGCCAACTCCGTGGTCGCGCAGCTGCTTCATCTGGAGTCGGCCGATCCTGAAAAGGACATCAGCCTCTACATCAACTCCCCGGGCGGCAGCGTGACCGCTGGTCTTGGCATCCTTGATACCATGAACTTCATCAAGTGCGATGTCTCCACCATCTGCTTGGGCGAATGCGCTTCCATGGCGGCCGTGCTGCTGTCCAACGGCGCTAAAGGCAAGCGTCTGTGCCTGCCCAATTCCATGGTCCTCATCCATCAGCCTTCCGGCGGTGCTCAGGGCCAGCAGACCGAGATCGCCATTGTGGCAGACTTCATGCTGAAAACCCGCCAGCGCCTGAACAAGATCCTGGCCGATAACACCGGTCAGTCTCTGGACACCATCCAGCGCGACACCGAACGCGACAATTACATGACCGCCGAGCAGGCTCTCGAGTACGGCCTTGTCGATCGTATCGTCACGTCCCGTGCGGCAATGGCCAAATCTGAATAGGAACGATAATCTCGATGAACGATAGACACGACGATCAATACGCGGGCAAGGACCCCAAGGACATCGTGTGCGCATTCTGCGGTAAGCATCCGCATCAGGTTGCGGCCATGATCTCGGGCCCGAACGGCATCTATATCTGCGATGAGTGCATCTCCGTATGCGCCGACGCCATGATGCGCGACCTGGGTTTGCAGGTGCCTGCCATGGGCGAAGCCGGCAACGACAGGGTTGTAGAGGCTCATATGGAGCAAGCCGCGGCGCCTAGCCCCGAGCTCGTGCTCTCGCAACTCCCTACGCCCCATGAGCTGTATGCCGAGTTGTCCGAGCATGTGGTGGGGCAGGAGGCCGCGAAACGGGCTTTGTCCGTTGCTGTGTACAACCATTACAAGCGCATCAGCCTTGGCGAGCAGGCCAAGGAAGGCGATGTCGAGCTCGCGAAATCGAACATCATGCTGCTAGGGCCTACGGGCTCCGGCAAAACGCTGCTGGCCCAAACCCTCGCCCGTACGCTGCAGGTTCCGTTCGCCATCGCGGATGCGACCACGCTCACCGAGGCCGGTTATGTCGGCGAGGACGTCGAGAACATCCTGCTCAAGCTCATTACGGCCGCTGATTTCAATATCGAGCGAGCCGAAATCGGCATCATCTACATCGACGAGATCGATAAGGTGGCTCGTAAGGCCGAGAACCTTTCCATCACGCGCGATGTGTCCGGCGAAGGCGTTCAGCAGGCGCTGCTCAAGATCGTCGAGGGCACCGAGGCGTCCGTGCCGCCGCAGGGCGGCCGTAAGCATCCTCAGCAGGAGCTTATCCATATCGACACCACCAACATCCTGTTCATCCTGGGCGGTGCGTTCGTGGGCTTGGCGGACATCATCGCCGAGCGCGTCGGCAAGTCGGGTTTGGGCTTCAATGCCGATATGCCCGAGTCGAAAAAACACGCGGATGCCGCGCTGCTTGCGCAGGTTCTGCCTGAGGATCTGAACAAGTTCGGCATGATCCCCGAATTCGTCGGCCGCATCCCGGTCGTCACCAGCTTGTCCGAGCTTTCCGAGGACGATCTGGTGCGCATCCTGACCGAGCCGAAGAACGCGTTGGTCAAGCAGTACAAGCGCATGTTCGAATTCGAGGAATCCGAGCTGACGTTTACCGACGAGTCCCTTCGCGCCATCGCACGCGAGGCTTTGGAGCACGGCACGGGAGCGCGCGGTCTGCGCAGCATCTGCGAGCGCGTGCTGCAGAACGTTATGTATGACCTGCCGGAGCACGAAGGTGCTTCGACGGTGGTGGTTCGCGCCACCGATATCACGGGGGAGACCACCCCGGTGATCGACTCTATTCCCGAGCAACCGGAGATGAGCGTCTAACATGGAAGAAATGCCGAAAACCTACGATACCGCCGCCGTTGAGCAGCGCATGCTGGACAAGTGGCTTGAAGGCGACTACTACCGTCGCAGCGCCGGCGTCGGCGATTGCACGGTGACCATCCCGCCGCCCAACGTCACGGGCAAGCTGCATATGGGCCACGCTATGGATGACACCATCCAGGACACCTTCGTTCGCTTCAACCGCATGCGCGGGCGTTCCACGCGCTGGATCCTGGGAACGGACCACGCTGGCATCGCCACGCAGACCAAGGTGGACAAGAAGCTTGCCGCCGAGGGCATCTCGCGTCGCGAGATCGGCCGTGACAAGTTCATCGATGCGTGCTGGGACTGGACCAACGAGTACGGCGGGTTCATCGTCGAGCAGGTCAAGCGCATGGGCTGCTCCGTTGATTTCTCCGATCCGCACTTCACCATGGACGACGATTACGCCAAGGGCGTGCGCAAGGTGTTCTGCGATTGGTATCACGACGACCTGATCTATCGCGGCAAGCGCATCGTGAACTGGTGCCCGCATTGCACCACGGCCATCGCCGATGATGAGGCCGAGTACAAAGAGGAAGACGGCCATCTGTGGCATCTGCGCTACCCGTTGGTCGAGCCTATCGACGGCCAGGATTACATTGTGGTCGCAACCACCCGTCCGGAAACCATGCTGGGCGACACGGGCGTTGCGGTGTCTCCGAAAGACCACGACAAGGATAAGTTCGTGGGCGCGAAGGTCATGCTGCCCATCATGGATCGCGAGATTCCGATTTTCTCCGATTTCTACGTTGACGCGGGTTTCGGCTCCGGTTTCGTGAAGGTCACTCCCGCACATGACCCCAACGACTTCGCCATGGGCGAGCGTCACGGGTTGGAGAAGATCAACATCTTCGATGAGACGGCGCATGTCGTCGAGGGCTACGGCGAGTTCACCGGCATGAGCCGCGAGGAATGCCGTGAAGCCGTGGTGGCGTGGTTCGAGGAGCACGGCCTGCTCGATCACGTTGAGGACCATCATCACTCGGTCATGCATTGCTACCGTTGCGACTCCGCGTTGGAGCCGTGGCTGTCCGAGCAGTGGTTCGTTGCCGTCGACAAGCTGAAGGGACCGGCCACTGAGGCCGTTACCTCCGGCAACATCAAGTTCCATCCCGAGCGCTGGACGCAGTCCTACCTCACCTGGATGGAGAACCTTAAGGACTGGTGCATCTCCCGCCAGCTGTGGTGGGGTCATCGCATCCCCGTGTTCTACTGCGAGGATTGCGGTTGGGAAGATGCGCTCATGGAGGACACCGATGTGTGCCCGAAGTGCGGCGGTCATCACGTGCGCCAGGATGAGGATGTTCTGGACACCTGGTTCTCCAGCC
The DNA here is from genome assembly GCA_934661765.1 of uncultured Senegalimassilia sp. Next base: position 9,841 of record CAKUJT010000006.1, on the reverse strand, counting down.
AGCTGTGGACCTTCGCCACGCAGGGTTGGCCCGACAATATGGAGCTTCTAAAGGGGCATCATCCCACGGCCGCGTTGTTCACCGCGCGCGATATCATCGCGCTGTGGGTTGCGCGCATGATCATGGCCTCCACGTACTTCCTGGACGAGATCCCGTTCCATGACGTGGTCATCTATGCCACCATCCTGGCCAAGGACGGCACCCGCATGTCCAAGTCCAAGGGCAACGGCGTCAACCCCATGGACCTTATCGAGAAGTACGGCGCCGACGCCATGCGCTTCAACCTGCTCACGCTGGTCACCAACAACCAGGACGTCCGCTTCGATGCCAACATCGACAAGAAGACCCGCGAGCTCATCGACAGCCCGCGTACCGAGCAGGCGCGTTCGTTCGTCACGAAGATCTGGAATGCCAGCCGCTTCGTGCTCGGTAACTTGGAGGGCTTCACTCCTGGCGAGCCCGTGGCGCGTACTCAGGCGGATGCGTGGATCTTCAGCCGCCTGGCCCGTCTGTCCAAGGTTGTTACGGAGGGAATTTCCGCATACCAGTTCGGCGAGGTTGCGCGTGAGCTCCACAACTTCTTCTGGAACGAGTTCTGCGACTGGTACATCGAGTTCTCGAAGGCCAGCCTGCGCGCCGAGGGCGAGGAGCGCCTGCAGACGCAGCGCAACCTGGTGTTCGTGCTGGACAACGCGCTTCGCCTGCTGCATCCGGCCATGCCGTTCGTGACCGAGGCCATTTGGGAGCACCTTCCCAAGGCCGAAGGCGAGAAGCCGGCGCTTATGGTCGCGGCGTGGCCCGAGCCTGAGACGCTTGCGTCTTGGATCGATCCTGATGCGGAACGTGCTGTCGGCATGCTGTGCGGCGTCGTGGGCGCCGTGCGTTCCACGCGTGCCCGTTACGGCATCAGCCCCAAGCAGGAGCTTGCGGTCGTGGTGAACGCTCAGCCCGAGAACGTAACCGTGCTCGAGGAGCTTTCCTCGCAGATCTCCGTCATGGCACGTGTGCCCGAGTTCACGGTCGCCGCAGGCGCGCCCAAGCCCGCTGAGAGCGCGGCCGTGGTGGTCGAGGGCGCCGAGGTGTACAGCGTGCTCACCGGCATGGTCGATTTCGATGCCGAGCGCACCCGTCTTGCCAAGGAGCAGAAGAAGCTGGCCGGCGATGCCGCCAAGTTCTCCAAGAAGCTGTCCAATCCGGGCTTCTTGGCAAAGGCAGCTCCCGAGATCGTGGAGAAGGACCGCGCCAAGCTCGCCGAGATCGAGGATCAGCTGGTCCGTGTCGAGGCTCAGCTGGCCGAACTCGGGTAGTTGTGAAGGAATTCGCAGCTAGCGGACCAAAAAACTTGCACGATGGGGGCAATGGCGGTATACTGTCCAATCGTGTCTTGTGACAAGTAAAGGTTTTACTGAACATATAAGAAGGAACAGGCAATGGATATCATTCGCGCAATCGAGCAGCAGCAGATCAAGTCCGATCTCCCCGAATTCCACGTTGGCGACAACGTCAAGGTTCACTACCGCATCACCGAGGGTAACCGTGAGCGTATCCAGGTGTTCCAGGGCGACGTGATTCGTCGTCACGGCCACGGCGTTCGCGAGACGTTCACCGTCCGCAAGATCAGCTTCTCCATCGGCGTTGAGCGTACCTTCCCGGTGCATTCCCCGAAGATCGACAAGATCGAGGTCACCCGTAAGGGCGACGTCCGTCGCGCCAAGCTGTACTACCTCCGCGACAAGGTGGGCAAGGCTGCCAAGATCAAGGAGAAGTCCTTCCGCTAAGCCGATATTCGGCATATGCGACCTCAAGAACCCCTCATCCGAATGGAGGAGGGGTTCTTTTTGATTCGAGAACGCGTACGTTATTTGCTCGCTATCGGATTTGGCGTTATCGGCTGAAACGAATAGCTCCGAGAGATCGTCGTTCCACCCCTGTTGGGCGCCTGTGCCGGTCGAGCGACGTCGGATGGTTTCGGGGAGCTATCGTCTACAGAGCTATTAAAGCTTGCGCTGGATGCAAATCGCGCATATTCGAATACGATTTTGAGGTAGGCTGCTTCAAAACCTGGGTGGTGACGGCTATGCGTTTGTTTGCGCTATACGGGAGAGGAAATCATGGGTCCAACGGTTGCTGAGATCAAATCGAAGCTGCAAGCTGCCGATGCGGCCGAGTTCGCCGTTCTCGAGCGATCGTTGGTCGCGGATACGCGCAAGGGGGTGCGTGCGGCGGTCGAATCGGCTCGAAGGCGACTTGCCGCCGAGGCTCAGGAAGCTGCACGCCTGGAGGGTATGTATGCCTTCCAAAACGATATTGCCCATGGGGGCATGGTGGTCGGCCTTGACGAGGTTGGGCGCGGTCCATTGGCGGGTCCGTTGGCAGTGGGCGCAGTGGTGTTGCCGGATCAGCCGCATATCCCAGGGCTCAATGATTCCAAGCAGGTGAAACCGGAATCGCGTGAGGTCATTGCTAATCGCATCAAGGAGATTGCACTTGCTTGGACCGTTCAATACGTTTCACCCGAGGATATCGATGCCAATGGGATGACGGCATCCTTGTTGCATGCGTTTCGGGCTGCCCTTGCGGAAGTGGAGGCGGCTGGCGTGAAGCCGGACACGGTGCTGCTCGACGGCAATCCGTTGCATATGGACCCGCGAGAGGTGAACGTGGTGAAAGGCGACGGGAAATGCGCCTCCATCGCCGCGGCCTCCATTGTCGCGAAGGTCGAGCGCGATGCGCTAATGTGCGAATATGCCCGGCGGTATCCCGAGTATGATTTCTCGTCTAACAAAGGCTATGCAAGCGCCGCGCATATCCAAGCCATCAAGGACCATGGGCTTTGCCCGATTCATCGAGCGTCCTTTTGCCATGCGTTCACGCAGGAAAGCTTATTCTGATCTGTGTCTGCGCAGTGCCTAGCGATTACGTGTGCGGTCGGGCGACGGTGAGCGTTATTCTGGATGATTGGCACGCTTTGCTCTATTTGCAAGTCTTCTGCGAAGGTGGGGCCTTTGCGTGCCGGTCGCCTGATTTGGCGTGAATTGATGCAGCTTGCGAAGGCTTGTCGTTCCTGGCTCTGCAAGCTTATGTGGTGCTATCTGCAAGGTTCGCACAAGGGTTGTGCAAGATAGCGTTGTTAAGGTAGGTCATAGCGAGGAAAGGAGCACGCTATGGCCGAATCACGCCATGACGATCAACAAGACGAACAAAGCACAAACCAGGCTTCCAAGGATACCGAGGGCGCTGCCAACCAACCTAATTTGCATAACAAGCGCCTGGGCCGTTTAGGGGAGGATGTCGCGGCGCGTTATCTGGTGTCGCGCGGTTACGAGATCATCGCGCGTAACTGGACGTGCCAGGCTGGCGAGGCGGATATCATCGCACGTGACGATGACATTTTGGTGTTTGCCGAGGTGAAGACGCGATCGAGTACGGAGAAGGGCTTTCCGAGCGAAGCCGTCGACAGCAAAAAACGCGGGAAGTATCTCAAGATCGCCGAGCTTTTCACAAGCAGATACGATGTGCAAGACCTTCAGGTGCGCTTCGATGTCATGTCGCTGGTCGTCACGGACAACGCGCACGCCACCATCCGTCATTACATCAACGCCTTCGGAGCCGAGGCTCTATGAGCGCGTCGTGCGTGGTACACGCCGCAACCTTGCGCGGCGTGCAGGCGGTTCCCGTTGAGGTCGAAGTGTGCGTGAGCAATGGGATGCCGGGCTTTTCGGTCGTGGGAATGGCCGATGCTTCGGTGCAGGAATCGCGTGAACGCGTGCGCGCCGCGTTGCGAGCATGCGGCTTCAGCATGCCGAGCAGCAAAGTGGTGGTGAACCTTGCGCCGAGCGCGCTGCGCAAAACCGGTTCCGGCTTCGACCTTCCCATAGCCGTAGGCCTGCTGTGCGCGACGGGCCAAGTGAACCCCGCCGTGCTCGATGCCGTGCTGTTCGCGGGGGAGCTCTCGTTGGAAGGGGCCGTGCGGCCGGTTGCCGGATTGCTTGCTTATGCCCTGTGCGCCCAGCGTCAGGACCTTGCGCTTGTCAGCGCGGCTGAGGACGGTGCGGGGCGTATAGAGGGCATAAGGCGGCGCGTTATTGAATCGCTTGGGCAGCTGCGCCGTGGGGAGTTTGCCGAACTGGGGGGCGCATTGACGCCTGAAAAGCCTCAAGAGCTCGATTTTCGCGACATTGCGGGCCACGACATGGCCAAGCGCGCATTTCAGATAGCGGCCGCCGGCGGCCATGGCCTGCTTATGATGGGCCCTCCCGGGTCGGGTAAGACCATGTTAGCGTCGCGCCTGCCCTCGATTTTGGCTCCTTTGTCGCGCTCGGAGGCGCTTGAGTCGGCGGTCATCCATTCCGTTGCCGGTCGGGATGCCGCGCCGCTGCTGGCGGGCATCAGGACGTTTCATGCGCCTCATCATTGCGCGACTCTGGCGGGTTTGGTGGGCGGGGGCTCGCCTCCGCGACCAGGTGCTATCTCGCTGGCGCATAACGGGGTGCTGTTTTTGGACGAGCTGCCCGAGTTCGCGCCTTCGGTGCTGCAGGGCATTCGGCAGCCCATGGAGGCCGGAGAAGTAGTGGTCACGCGAGCCGATGGAAGCGTTCGCTTTCCTGCGCGCTTCATGCTGGTGGCGGCTGCCAACCCGTGCCCCTGCGGTTTTTTCGGCGATTCAGAGCGCACGTGCACCTGCTCGCAGCGCCAGGTGCATCAGTACCAGGGACGTGTGGGCGGACCGCTCATGGATCGTATCGATGTCCATATCGATGTTGCCCGCATTCCGCCGGGTCAGGTGCTGTCGACGGGACACGGGACCTCGTCGGCGAAGCTTCGCGAAGGCGTGCTTACGGCTCGAGAATATGCATCATGGCGCCGCAGCACCACGGGTTTTGATGAGCGTGCTCGTCAGGCCGAGGTGTTGGTCGAGTCGTGCGCGATGAGCGAAGCTGATCGCGACTTCCTGGAGAAGTTGGCCGCATCGGGGTCGATGAGCGGGCGTGCCATTATGCGCACGTTGGCGTTGGCCCGAACCATCGCCGATATGGAGCAGGTGCCCAAGGTGGGCCGAGACCACTTATGCGAAGCGGTGGGATTCCGATTGCGCGAAGGAGGCGCATGATGACGGGCGGGCGTTCGGAGGGGCATGGTATTCGGCTAGCGGGGATGAGGACGGTGCTGCTGCCCGACGACCCAAGGTTCCCCGATGCTTTGCGCGTCATCCCGCGACCGCCGAAGCGGCTGTACGTGCTGGGCGACCCCGAGGCGCTTACGGAAGGGCTTGCCGTGGTGGGGGCGCGCAAGGCCACGCCTTACGGCATCAGCGCGGCGAAACGCTTCGCACGGCTTGCGGCGCAGCGGGGTATCGCGGTGATATCTGGCGGCGCACGGGGCTGCGACGCCGCCGCGCACGAGGCGGCGCTTTCCGAAGGCGCGCCCACGGTGGCGTTTTTGGGCGGTGGCTGCGACGTTCCGTACCCCCGAGAGCATGCGGGCCTGTTCGAGCGGATAGCGCTTTCCGGCGGAGCGGTGGTTTCCGAGCATGCTTGGGACGCACCGGCGTTGCCTCAGCAGTTCCGCACGCGAAACCGGCTTATCGCGGGTTTGGCGCGGGCGACGCTGATCGTGGAGGCCGGTTTGCCTTCAGGGACCTTCTCCACCGCTGACGAAGCGCTTGCGGCGGGCCGTGACGTGTTGGTGGTGCCCGGTGCCATCAATTCGGCTTCGTCGAAGGGGGCGAATCGTCTGCTCGCGCAGGGGGCGTCTCCCGTAGTCGACGATGAATCGTTTTCTGATGTGCTCTTCAGCGTGTTCGGCTGTTTGAAGATGCAGGATGCTGATGAGCTGAGCGGGAAAGGGGGTCAAGCTGGCTCGGACGGTTCAAAGGGCGCCCGCGATGCAAGCCGTGTGGCAGCGGACCCGATTACGGCCGCGCTGCAGGCGGAACCGTTAGGTATGGGGCAGCTCTTCGAGCTGGCGTCTGAGCATTGCGGCAAGCGGGATGCTCGCGCTTGGCTGATGGAGCGGTTGGCAGTAGGCGAGCAAGCAGGTTTGTTCGCGCGTTATCCTGATGGGCGTTGGGGGCCACGGGCTTAGCGCATGGTATGCTATGGCCTATGGATACTATGAAACGAATCTCAATCATCGGGGCCGGCCTTGCAGGAAGCGAGGCGGCCTTGCAGTTAGCGGACCGAGGGTTCTCGGTCCGCCTTGTGGAAATGCGTCCCGAAAAGGGCACGCCCGTGCATAAAACCGGCATGTGCGCCGAGCTGGTCTGCTCGAACAGCCTGAAGAGCACGAAGCCGGAAAGCGCGGCGGGCATGCTGAAGGCCGAGCTTGCCGCGCTCGGCTCGCGGGTGTATGCCGCCGCGCTTGACAACGCCGTGGCAGCAGGCGGCGCCCTTGCGGTCGATCGCGAGGCGTTCGCTCGTCAGATCACGCAGCGTATCCAGGAGCACCCGTGCATTTCCTTGGAGCATGCGGAGGTGCGCTCGGTGCAGCAGGCATGCGAGGATGCCGATGCCGTCATCCTGGCGTCCGGTCCGTTGACTTCCGATGCTTTGGCGAAATCGCTGTCCCAGATCACGGGGTCGGACCATATGGCGTTCTACGACGCGGCGGCACCTATCGTCATGGCCGATTCGTTGGATATGGGCAAGCTGTTCCGTCAAAGCCGCTACGAGGATGCTGGCGGACAGGTGGGCGATTACCTGAACGCGCCGTTTTCACGCGAGGAATACGAGGCGTTCATCGAACAGCTGGTCGGCGCCGATCGCGTGATCCGCCGCGAATTCGAGACGCGCGACCTGTTCCAGGCTTGCCAGCCTATCGAGGAGATCGCTCGTAAGGGCGTCGATGCGCCCCGCTTCGGCACGCTCAAGCCCGTCGGCCTGACCGATCCCGCCACGGGCAGGCGTCCGTGGGCGGCCTTGCAGTTGCGCGCCGAGGATGCGCATGGGGAAAGCTATAACCTGGTGGGTTTCCAAACCAATTTGACGTTCCCCGAGCAAAAGCGCGTGTTCCGTATGATCCCGGGTTTGGAGCACGCCGAGTTCGCGCGTTATGGCGTCATGCATCGCAACACGTTCATAAACGCCCCGAAGCTGTTGACACCCGAGCTTAGGCTTCGTAGCACCGGTGGCGTTTATGTGCCGGTGTTCGTGGCGGGTCAGCTGGCGGGCACCGAGGGCTATTGCGAGGCAATCCGCTCCGGGCTTCATGCGGCGCTGCATGTCGCCGCGTTGCTCGGCGGCGTAAAGGCTCCGCAGCTGCCGGCGGAAACGGCCTTTGGCGCATTGCTGGCATACGCTACCGGTCCTGACACTGTGGATTATCAGCCCATGCATGTGAACTTCGGCATCATGGAGCCGCTTGAGCAGCGAATCCGCAACAAGGGGCAGCGCTATGCGGCCTACGCCGAGCGCGGGGCTCGGGCCCTAGAGCGTTATTGCGACGAGCTGCGAGCATGCGGGCTTTTGAGCTGCGCGGGGAAAGCTGCCGGGCATGACGCCTAAGGCCGAATCCGCTTGCGACGATAAGGCGCCCAAGGACGTAAATGCAGGACTGTTTGCGGCCATCGAGCGATTCATCGGCTCGTGGCGTACCGAACGCAACCCCTCCGAGAACACGTTGCGCGCGTATCATATCGACTTGCTCGATTACGCCCGATGGGCCAAGCGCACGCGCATCGACGGGCTGCATCCCACTCACAGGCAGCTTCGCCGCTACTTAAGCCAGCTTGAGCAGGCACAGTACTCGCGTGCCACGGTGAACCGCCGCTTGTCCGCCGTACGAACCTTCTTTCAGTGGCTTAACGTGAACGGGTTGGTGTCTGAGGACCCCGCCAGCGCGCTTTCGGGCCCCAAGCAGCCGCAGCGCCTGCCGCATCATCTTCGTCCTCAGGATGTTGCCGCGCTGCTGAGCGTATACGGCAAACGACTTGACTCCCAAGGGCGCGATGAGCGCACGCCTTCGGAGATGCGCAATCAGGCGCTGCTCGAGTTCCTGTATGCGTGCGGCGCGCGCATATCGGAGGCTTCGGGCCTATTGCTTTCCGCAGTTGATTTCGACCAGGGCCAGTGCCGTGTGCTCGGTAAGGGTGCCAAAGAACGCATCGTCCCCTTGCATGATCTTGCGCTCTCGAGCATGCGCACGTACCTGCTGTTCGCCCGGCCCTTGCTTGTCAAGGATAAGGAATGCCCCTACTTCTTCGTTTCAACGCGCGGTAACCAAATGGGCACCGATGCGATGCGCAAGATGTTCAAGCAGGCGCTTGCCGCTGCGGGGCTTCCGTCCACCATCACGCCGCACGACCTGCGCCACACCTTCGCCACCGATGTGTTGGCTGGAGGCGCCGACTTGCGCAGCGTTCAGGAGATGCTCGGGCACGCCAGCTTGTCTACCACGCAAATCTACACGCATACCACTCCCGAGCGATTGGGCGCCGAGCATCATCGAGCGCATCCTAGGGGATAGTCGCACGATTCAGGCGTTTTGCTTTGAGATCGTTCGCGTTTGCCGGGAAGTGAACAAGATTGCGCTAGAGCGTGAAAACGGGCTGTATCGAATTCGTTTTCGACACAGCCCGTTTTCGTGTGCTTTCGATCAATCGCGTTTGAGAGAACTCGTCATCGACGGGACTATGGGAATGGAGCACGTGCTGGCGAAGTTATCTGAGCTTATTTCCCAAGCAAATGCCTGATGGCGGCAATGGGATGCTTCGTCATCATGCGCGGGCCGCTGTAGCGCATGACTTGGCGGATGCGCTCGCGCATTTCCGGCTTGTAGCAGTGGTTCTCGCAGGCATCGCAGCTGGTCTTCACATGCATCTTGCGGCAGCGACGCGTGCGCAGCGCCGCGTATTCGTCAAGCTGGGCGCATTCCGGGCACACGGCTTCGCCGCATATCGCGGTTTCGGTCCTGCTGGCGCGCTCGTGATTGCCGGCGCAATACAGCGCCACCATCTGCGAGATGGTCTTCTCCTCGCGAGCTCGGCGCTTCGCGATCTTCGGGGCGTCTTGCTGCATGCAGAGCCGCCTTACATGGCCGTCAGGCGGATGCCCACGTATGCTGCGGTGCTCGGCAGGCCCTTGATGTCGTATTTGTCCGACAGCGGCGCCGCGGACACGCGCCAGGTATAGGTGACGTCATCCACATCGACGGTGCCGGTTTGGAAGGTGTTGCCCACTTCGTCGGTGTCCATGGACGTGTTAGAGGCCTCGAATCCCTCGGCAGCGACGGCTGCCTGGATGGCGCCCTCGAGCGTGCTTGAGGAGAAGTCCGCGTACTTCACCGCCATGGTCAAGGTGTCGGAGCGGTCGACGGAAAGCGTCCAGCTGCCGTTGAGCAGCAGGGCGGCTTGGGATGCCGAAAGGCTGCCGATGCCCTTCGCGTACATGGCGGCGGCATCGGCCACGGTGACGTCTTCGGGAAGTTTGACCAGGTCAAGCCCTGCGGTGCCTTCCGCGGTTTGGTTGTACACGGTGTAACCGGCGGCGGTGAGCGAATCCAGGATGGCCTGGTCGTCCATATCGGCCATCTGCGTGAGCACGGGCAGGTTGTAGCTTACCGCGCGAGAGAGGTTCTCCTCTACGCTTGCTTGGCTCTGGGCGTTCGAATCGTTCACCGCGGTGATGGCCCCGGCAGCCAGGCGAACGCCGATGATCACGGCTATGACGACGAAAACCGCCATGATGATCTGCTGGCTGCGCGGCATGTCCATGGGGCGCAGCAGGCTTGAGCCGTCCATATAGCGTATATTGCCCTGCTCAACGGAGTAATCGGTATGGCGATGGAATAACGACATGGGTACCTGCCTGTCGGTTTTTAGTCGGTTTGTGTGCGTGGGTAAGTA
>CAKUJT010000005.1 GCA_934661765.1 uncultured Senegalimassilia sp. | reverse complement strand
GCTCAAGCCAACGCCCTTGTTGCGTTTTGGGGCAAGCCGTTCCGCTTTCGACGGAGCGGGAGCGCGCATGGGATTCAAAGCGGGTTTTCGCTTAGATATGCCGTCGAGACCCGTGCATCAGATCGCGCGCGAACGGGGTCGCCACGGTAGGGAAGCCCCGCGTATCACTGTTTCAAGGGGCGCAGCTGCGTGAGGGTGCTCAGACGCTCGGCTTCCTCGCGTTGCTGCAGGTCGGCCATCACCACGTGGCCTGCCATGGCGATATCGCGGCACTTTTCGGGGGCAAGGCGGCTCCACAGGTACTGCGTGGCGATGCGGTCCACGCCCGCGAGCACAACGTCCTGCATATGGCGCCCCTCGTCGGTGCAGGCCACGTACACGGCTTTGCGGTCGTCGGGCGCGCCCATGCGCTCGACCCAGCCGCGCTCTGCCAGTCGGTCGGTTGCGCGCACGGCGGTGGCGCTCGTGAGCTTCAGCTGTCGCGCCAGATCAACGATGCGCATGGGGTAGCCCACCTCGCCTAGGCGCTGCAGCACGCGGCATTCGCTGAACGTGGCGCCGTCGCACGATTCCTCTAAGGCCTTCTCTATGCGCTTGCGCAGCACCTCGAAGGAAGCCAGGGCGCGGGAGGCGAAGAACTTGCGCGACATCTCGCGGGATAGCGGCGGCTCGATGGTGGCGCCGGCCATGACGGCGGCCTCGCAGATCGAGCGGAAGGGCGCGGTCTGGGTGGGGAAGATGCGGTAGAGTTGGGCGATGATAGCGGGGTTTGCCTGCTCGATGTGCTCGATGCCGGCTTCGAGCACGCGCACGCGGCTTCCTCGTTTTCCCGGCGTGTGGATGCGCTCGACGAAGCCGGCGTCCTCCAGCGTATTGACCGCATGGGTGATCACGTTGGGCTTCAAGTCCAATATGATGCCCAGATTCTTCTGCCCGATGGGCTCGGGCTCGGCGGCGGCAAGCTTCACGAGTACGCGATACTGCGTGCAGTTCAGGCAGCTCGCTTCCCGAAGGCCTTCCTTCAGGCCCTCGTGGGCAAGTTCGAACGCCACGAAAAACGTTGAATCCAGAAGATATTTCCCGGGTTTGCGGTGTTCGGTCGAGGTATCGCTCATGACGGCCTTTCATGTCATCAAATCGTTGCACTGGTGAACCATGATACTTCTTTCTCCTCGTCTGTGGCTTATTCGTTTCATGTCCGCGTCAACCTTTCCATAATTCGACATCGTGATGCTCGTCCGCCTTGCCGCTGCGCGCCGCGGCGCCCCTGGCGCGGTATACTGCTGCTATGCCTGAAACTTGAAGGTCGGGAGGGTAGCCATGAACATCGTTCACCGCGAGGACCAGCAGCTCCGCGAGCATGCGCTCTTGAGCGCGGATGCGGCCAAGTCCGACGAATCCGAGGGCCGTGCGCGCTCGGGCGAGCCGGATTTCCTGCGAACCGAATTCCAGCGCGACCGCGATAAGATCCTGCATTGCAAGAGCTTCCGCCGCCTGTCGCATAAAACCCAGGTGTTCTTGGCCGCCGAAGGCGATCATTTCCGCACGAGGCTCACCCACACCCTCGAGGTTGCGCAGATAGCGCGCACCATCGCCCGCGCGCTCGGGCTTAACGAGGACCTGGCAGAGGCCATCTCGCTCGGTCACGACCTGGGGCACACCCCCTTCGGCCATACGGGCGAGGCCGCCTTGGCGGGATGCTTGGCCCGTCACCGCGGCATCGATATCGCATCCGCCCAGGTAGCCGCCCAGTATCGGCACAACGAGCAAAGCCTGCGCGTGGTGGAGCGCATCGAGAACGACGGGCGGGGCCTGAACCTCACCGCCGAGGTGCGCGACGGCATCCTGCACCACACCGGCGCCATCCGCGCGGAAACGCTCGAGGGCCGCATTGTGGCCACCGCCGACCGCATCGCCTACGTCAACCACGACATCGACGACGCCATCCGCGCCGGCCTGCTCACCGAGGACGCGCTGCCCGCAAGCACGCACGAGGTGCTCGGCCCCGATCATTCCAGCCGCATCGAGCTTCTGGTGCGCGATATGGTGCAAACCTCGGCGGCCGTCGACGACATCGCGCTATCGGAGCCGGTATGGGACGCCATGAACGAGTTGCGCAGCTTCCTGTTCGCCAACGTCTACACCGCGCCGCAGGTGCTTGCGGAGGTCAACAAGGCCAAGTACCTGGTCTCGCAGCTGTTCGATTACTATGTGGACAACATCGAAGAGGTTCCCGAGGAATATCGCGTCATCGCCGAGGGCGACCGCCTGCAGGCCGTCACCGATTACATCGCCGGCATGACCGACCGGTATGCCACGGCTACCTTCAAGCGCCTGTTCGTGCCGCGCGATTTCATGAGGTAGCTCGCCGCCCGCCGGGCGTTGTCGCCACCGCCTCTTTCGCGCGAAAAGCAACCCCTGTTATCCCGATACTCTTCGGGCTATAATCGTGCGGTTATGATACAGAGAAACGACATACAACCGGCCGTGCAGGCCGCCATCCCCATCATGCTGGGCTATGTGGCCATCGGCATCCCCTGCGGCATATTGGAAGACTCCATCGGCATGAACGCCGTGCAGGTGTTCTTCCTTTCATGCATGTTCTATTCCGGCGCGGGTCAGTTCATGATCCCCAACATGTGGCTGGCGGGAAGCCCTCTGGCCTCCATTATCGCTAGCGTGTCGCTGGTGAACACGCGTCAGATGCTATATTCGGCGTCTTTTGCGCCCATGTGCGCCAAGGCGCCTAAGCGCCTGTCGTTTTTATTCTCCGCCACGGTCACCGACGAGAGCTTCGGCGTGAACATGGCGAACTTCGCCACGGGAGCGTGGAACGTGCCGCGCGCCACCATCGTCAACATCTGCTCGTGCACTTCCTGGACGCTGTCCAATGTGGCGGGCGTGCTCATCGGAGGCGCGCTCGGCATCCCGCTCGCCATCGCCAGTTTCGCCATGACCAGCATCTTCATCTGCCTGCTTGTCACGCAGAAGATCACGTTCGAGAACGTGGTTGCCGCCGTGGTGGCCATTGTGGGCGTGTTCACGTGCAAAGCCGTGGGCCTGGCGGGTCCCGCCATCCTCGTCGGCGCCATCCTGGGCGTGGTCGCCGCCATGCTCGTCTCGCAAGTGCGCCGCCAGCGCAGGGCAGAGGACGCCGCGCTCGAGGAGAAGATCGCGAAGGCCGCCGGGGAAGGGGATGATGCGCGATGAGCATGACCGACTTCTTCATCGTCTTCGCCACGTGTCTGGTCACCATGCTGCTGTGCCGCTGCCTGCCGTTGTTCGTGCTGAAGGGCCGTCAGCTCCCCGAAGGCCTGGCCCGCGCGCTCGGGTTCATCCCGCCTGCGGCGTTCGCCGCGCTTGTGGCCAACGACCTGCTCTCGCCTGGCATGTTCGATGCGGGCGTGTGGCCCGCCGCCATGCCGCTTGCCGCCGCAGCGGTGGTGGTCGTGGTCGCACGCAAGACCAAGTCCCTGCTGTGGTGCGCCCTTGCCGGTTGCGCAAGCTATGCGCTGCTGGCGTTCTGCTTTGCCCCGGGCGCGGTGTAGGGAAGGGCGTTCCCGGTTCGATGGCAAAACCGAAGCAATCAGGTGCGCTTGCGGCCCCCGTCTTCAAAAGGCGCTTTCCCAGACTCAGCCGTACATGTCCGGCTGAGTTCGATAACGAAACCAAGGTGCTTGGATGAGCATGCAAATCAAGCAGAAGCTGCCCCTTTGGCTTCGGTTGCGGAAATTAATTGGCAAAACGCCCTTGTTTTGCCTGGTTTGATATAATCCCGCATCGTATATGTGCTAATGGGGACCGTAAGCGTTCGCACTGGCGAAGCGGCCGAAGCGCCGATCGAAGGAAAGAATGGGGACATTATGAGCGAACTGCTTTCGCAGCTGATCACGCCTGAGATCCAAGCGGCGTTTTCCGTCGTGGTCGTGCTGCTTGCCATCTTGTACATCCTGTCTATCGTGTGGGTTGCCCGCGATGCGTATATGCGCGGCACCTATTGGTACGTGTGGGGTATCGTCGCCCTCGTCCCGCTCGTGGGCGTCGTGGCGTACTGCCTGCTGCGTCCGCCCCTGCTGCAGATCGACCGTGACGAGCAGGAGCTCGAGGTTGCCCTCAAGCAGCGTCAGCTCATGCACTATGGCGAATGCGCCAACTGCGGTTACCCCGTTGAGTCCGATTATGTGCTGTGCCCGAACTGCCATCAGCGCCTGAAGAACCTGTGCGGCCATTGCGGCCATGCCCTTGAGCCGGCATGGACGGTGTGCCCGTACTGCGCAAGCCCGGTCAGTGGTCAGCGCCAGGCGGCTCGCCGCGCTCCGCAGCCTCAGGCCGCCCCGCGTCAGCAGCGCCCGCAGCGACCGGCGCGTCCCGAGGAATAGGTTGAACCCTTGTCGTACGCACGAGCCGTCCGATCGGACGGCTCGTTTTGCTTTTCAGGTGCGCAAGGCCGCTGCTTTTGCGGGCTTGCCCCGAATGCTGAGCAGGCGGCGGCGCGTGAAACTCCTATGCATGCGGCGGACCTTCATTTGGGATTCACCGGTCTATGCGCTAGCATGGTGAGCAGCTGCATGCTATCTTTCTATAATCCCGTAAAACCGATGCGCAGGCGGTATGCACCTGCCCGGCTGAAGAAAGGAACGTATCATGGAAATCGTTTTGCCCGACGGCTCGAAGAAAACGCTGGACGCCGGGGCAACTGTCGCCGACGTGGCGGCTTCCATCGGCGCGGGCCTTGCGAAGGCCGCGCTTGCCGGTAAGATCGACGGCAAGCTCGTCGACCTGACCACCCCCGTTCACGATGGCGCCGCCGTCGAGATCATCACGGCGAAAAGCCCCGAGGCGCTGCATATCCTGCGCCATTCCTGCGCCCATATCATGGCCGAGGCCGTGCAGGAGCTGTTCCCCGGCACGCAGATCGCCTTCGGCCCTGCAACCGATGACGGCTACTTCTACGACTTCCTGCTGCCCGAGAACATCTCCTCCGACGACTTCGGCGCTATCGAGAAGAAGATGCAGCAGATCATCAAGGCCAACGAGCCCTTCGTCCGCGAGGTGGTCACCATCGACCAGGCGAAGGAGATCTTCGCCGACCAGCGCTTCAAGCTCGAGCACATCGACGACCTCGCCGACGAGGAGATCACCATCTATCGTCACGGCTCCTTCGTGGACCTGTGCTCCGGCCCGCACATCCCGTCCGCCGGCAAGATCGGCGCCATCAAGCTCATGAAGCTGGCTGGCGCCTACTGGCGCGCCGACGCAAGCCGCGAGCAGCTGCAGCGCCTGTACGGCACGGCGTTCTTCAAGAAGGCCGAGCTTGACGAGTACCTGCACAATCTCGAAGAGGCCGAGAAGCGCGACCACCGCAAGATCGGCCGCGAGATGGACCTGTTCATGATGCGCGAGGAGGCTCCGGGCTTCCCGTTCTTCCTGCCCAACGGCATGGTGCTCAAGAACACGCTGCTCGACTACTGGCGCGAGATCCATCGCAAGGCCGGCTATGTCGAGATCTCCACGCCCATGATCATGAACAAGCAGCTGTGGATGACCTCGGGCCACTGGGACCATTACAAGGACAACATGTACTCCACCGTCATCGATGACGAAGAGTATTGCATCAAGCCGATGAACTGCCCCGGCGGCGTGCTCGTGTACGCCTCCCAGCCGCGCAGCTATCGCGACCTGCCCATCCGCGCCGGCGAGATCGGCACGGTGCACCGCCACGAGATGCGCGGCGCCCTGCACGGCCTGTTCCGCGTGCGCTGCTTCAACCAGGACGATGCGCACCTGTTCGTGCGCCCCGACCAGCTCACCGACGAGATCGTGGGCGTCGTGCGCCTCATCGACTCGGTGTACCAGCAGTTCGGCTTCAAGTACCATGTGGAGCTTTCCACCCGACCCGACGACTCCATGGGCTCCGATGAGGACTGGGAGGCCGCGGAGAACGGCTTGAAGACGGCTTTGGCCGAGCTGGGCATGGACTACGAGCTCAACGAGGGCGACGGCGCGTTCTACGGCCCGAAGATCGACTTCCACCTGGAGGATTCGCTCGGCCGTACGTGGCAGTGCGGCACCGTGCAGCTCGACTTCCAGATGCCGCTGAACTTCGGCCTGGAGTTCGTGGATCACGATGGCTCGAAGAAGCGCCCCATCATGCTGCATCGCGTGTGCTTCGGCTCCGTCGAGCGCTTCATCGGCATCCTCATCGAGCACTATGCGGGCAAGTTCCCCGTGTGGCTGGCCCCCACGCAGGTCAAAGTCCTGTGCGTGTCCGAGAAGTCCCGCGATTACGCGCATCAGGTTGCGGCGCAGCTTGAGGACGCGGGCATCCGCGTGGCAGTGGACGATCGCGACGCGAAGATCGGCTACAAGATCCGCGAGGCCCGCAGCATCGATCGCGTGCCCTACATGATCGTCGTCGGCGAGAAGGAGGCCGAGGAGGGCAACATCGCCGTGCGCGACCGCTCCAACGAGACGCATCCGTTCGAGACGGTCGACTTCATCGCGAAGGTGTGCGAGGAGATCCGCACCCGCGCGTAATGCGTCATAGCGGCAGCATCATCTGCCCAGCATGTTAGATCGCAGCCCCGCAAGGTTTGCTTTGCGGGGCTGTTCAGGTATATGGCGCGGAAGCCGTTTCGCGCACGAAAGGGGAAGGCATGCGCTCGGCTGCTTCCAGGTTGCATAAAGGGTTCTCGTTCGCGAAGCGCTTTCGGGAATGCAGCGATTGGATTTGCTGCGATGGTGCTGCATGGGCTGGACGCTGGGCGCAGTGGGCCCCGGGCGGGGCGGTGCGCGATCAGCCGTTCTCGCGTGTGGTGCTGGATTTGGGCTGCGGCAAGGGCGAGTACACCGTGGCCTGCGCGAAGATGCGCCCTGACGTGCTGTTCGTCGGCTTCGACGTGGATGCGGTGTGCACGCTTCGCGCCGCCGAAGCTGCTGCTGCTGCCGGCGTGGATAACGCGGTGTTCCTGATGGATGGCGTGCCGTCGTTTGGCGATGGGAGCGAAGCGGGGATTGCCGACGGTGGCGCCGGCGACGCCAAGGACCTCCTGCGAGGCGAGGCCATCGCGTCGGCCGATCGCCAGCACGATGACGCATCGGGCGCCCGCGATGCGCAGGGTGGCGCGCGGGCGTTTGCCAAGCGCGTCGATCAGGCGCACGCTTCCCGTGCGTCCGAGGGTAAGGCCGCCCGTTCGGGCGCGCCCGCCGAAATCGACTTGTCGACCGTGTTCGTCCCGGCTGAGCTTTCGGCGCTGCTCATGAACTTCCCCACGCCCTTCCCGAAAAAGAAGAAGGCGCATCTGCGGCTGACGTACCTCGATCGTCTGATGGGGTATCGTTCGCTGCTCGCGCAGGGCGCGGGCATCCGCTTGCGCACCGACAGCCAGCCGTTGCGCGATTTCACCCTCACGCAGCTTGAGTTGGCGGGCTATGAGGTCACGTGGCGAAGCGATGACGTTCGGTCCGAGTTCCCCGACGAGCCTTGGAGCGCCTATGAGCGCAAGCTCACCGAGCAGGGCGCCTGCGCGTTCGGCATCGCGGCATGCCCCGGGCCTGCGCCCGAGCACGTGGAGCAAACGGCTCCGCTCTCGCTTGTCAGCTATCTTCCTGGCGATCTCGATCGGCTCGAGTACGTCCCGCACGGCATGCAGGGCTGCGTGGAGAACCTGCGTAACCGCAACGCCCGCGAGCGCGCCCGAGGTAAAAAGGAATTCCGCCCGCCGGTGATGTAATGGGCAGCCATCTGCCCCCCAAACCATCCGAGTTATTCGCGTCGCTAGAGAGCCTTCCTGAGCCGTTTTGCGCGATATTCGACGTCAACCCCGGTTTCCGATCACGTAACCTGCCGTCTTGCGGGTTTGCGCTTTCGCGGTTTGGGATGGGGTTTCGAAACCCGGCATCGCGGTAAGCGTGGTAGCATTTTTCCGCAAAGTAACTTCGCGGGAAGGGGAAGGGCAGTGTCCCAAAGCGATATCCGCACGTATGCCCAAGCTATGCGGCAGGCGAACAAGGAGGCGCGTGCCACGGTGGTGGCGCTTGCGTGCATCATCGTCGTATGGCTCGTGGGCGGTTTCGGCCTTGCCGGCACCGATATCTGGGTGTTCCATACGCCGCTGTGGGTCATCGGCGGTTGCGTGGCTCCGTGGATTGCGGCCGTGGTGGCGGCCGTGGTGCTCGGCCGCCGCGTGTTCGCCGACTTCGATCTTGATGAGGTGGCGGGCAGTTGCTCTGTCGGCAGCACCGATGCGCTCGATGGCGCTGATGGCGCCGATGCCGTTGCGTGTAACAGGGCCGCAGCCGAGCAAGGCGCGGCTGCCCGCTCTGCCGCCGATGCGAACGAAAGCGGTGAGTAGCATATGGGTAACTTGGTGGCGCTCATTCCGCTTGTCATCTTCCTGGCCGTGGCGCTCGGCATCAGCTTCATCGCGCGGCGTCGCAGTGTGGGCGAAGGCGGCTTCGTCAAGGAGTACTTCATCGGCAACCGCACGCTCGGCGGCTTCGTGCTTGCCATGACCACCATCGCCACGTACGGCTCGGTCAGCAGCTTCGTGGGCGGCCCGGGGCAGGCGTGGCTGATCGGCTGGGGCTGGGTGTACATGGCCGTCGTGCAGGTCACGGCGCTCGTGCTGCTCTACGGCATCATGGGCAAGAAGTTGGCGCTTGTGGCGCGCAAGCTCGACGCCGTCACCGTCATCGACGTCGTGCGCGCTCGTTATGGCTCCAACGCCCTTGCCAACATCAGCGCCGTCATCGTGGTGCTGTTCTTTGCCGCAACCATGGTTGCCCAGTTCGTGGGCGGTGCGAAGCTGTTCGAGGCGGTCACCGGCTATTCGTATATGGTCGGCCTCGTGCTGTTCGGCGCAGCGGTCATCCTGTTCACCACCATCGGCGGCTTCCGCGGCGTGGCGTTCACCGATGCGCTGTGCGGCATCATCATGCTCGTGGGCATCGCCGTGCTGGCTGCCGGCATCCTGACCGCAGGAGGCGGGTACGAGAACATCATGGACACCATCAAGGCGAACCATCCCGCCATGCTCGAACCCTTCAGCGGCGGCTCCATGCCGGCCACGTTGTACTTCACGCAGTGGCTCCTCGTGGGCGTGTTCACCTTTGTCCTGCCGCAATCCATGGTGCGCTGCATGGGCTTCAAGGACACGAAGGCTCTGCACGGCGCCATGATCACCGGCACCGTCATCATCGGCCTTATGATGATCGGCGTTACGGCGCTCGGCGTGCTGTCGGCCGGTGTGTTGACGGGCAGCCTTGCCGATTACGGCTCAAGCGTGGACAACATCATCCCGCGCGCCATCGCGCAGACGCTGCCGTCCTGGGCGGCGGGCGTGGCCATCATCGGCCCTATCGCGGCGTCCATCTCCACGGTGTCGTCGCTGTTGATCGCCTCGTCTTCGGCCATCATCAAAGATGTGTACCTGCACAGCTGCGAGGCCCGCGGCAAGCAGCCTTCCGAGCGCGGCATCTCCCGCGGTTCGCAGGCGGTCACGCTGTGCGTCGGCGCCATCGTGTTCGCCCTGGCGGTGGTTCCGCCCGATGTCATTTGGAAGATCAACATGTTCGCCTTCGGCGGCTTGGAGACGGCGTTTTTCTGGGTGATGGTGTGCGGTCTGTTCTGGAAGCGCGCCGGCAAGCTGGGCGCCCTGCTGTCCATGGTCGGCGGCACGGTGGCGTATTGTGCGTGCATGGCGCTTGGATTCAAGGTGATGGGCCTGCATCAGATCGTCATCGGCATCACCGTGGCGGGCGCGCTCATGGTGGTGGGCAGCCTCATCGAGAAACGCCCGCAAGCCGAGCAGCAGCGCATCGATCAGGTATTCTTTCCGGAATAGATTCACGAGCGCATAGCGGCGCATAAAGCGCCCGAACCACGAACGCCCCTTGTCTCCCTGGTGTCGCGATCGCCAGGGAAGCAGGGGGCGTTTTCGCAGCCTATCTTCCGTCGTCTTGATGGTGATCGTCGAGGTGCTTGCCTAGCTCGTGCATGTGGCGGCGGTATTCGCGCACGGCACGTTCGGCGATTCGGCGCTCTTCCTCCCAGTCGCCATCCTTGAGATGTTGAGCGAACGCTTTCGCCGCTTTCGCTGTGCGCTCGGCGGCGGCTTGGCGCGTTAAGTCCGCTTTTTCGCCGAACTCCTGCAGCTCGTCCTCGTGCGCGGCGTATTCGCGTCGGGCGAAATCGAGCATCTCGTCCATGGCGCGCTTGCGCTGGCTTTGACGCTGCAGCGCGAAGGCGACGTCTTCCCAAGCCGCCTCTTCGCCTGCGTCCCGGCGCGCCTTCGCGGCCATGCGCGCGGCTATCTCCTGGCGTGCCATCATGCGCTCCAGCTCCAAGTGCTCATGCAGAATGGAGCGGATATCCTGGGGGTTCTCGACGATCTCGTGCACGGCCTCGATGGGTTTCGCGTCCACCACACGATAGGTCAGCGATGCCAGAAGCGGCATGAGGAACACGGTGATGGCGCCGGCCGCCACCAGCACGCCGGCGGTGTCCTGGGCCATGGCGCCGGATTTCACGGCAAGGCTGGTCACGGCGACGATGATGGGCAGGGCCGTGGTGCAGTACAGCGCCACGGTGATGCGGTTGTGCATGGACAGCGCCTTGCCGTCCCGTCCCAGGGACAGCGCGACCACGATGGGCACGGCGCGCACGAGCAGCAGCGCGCAGATGAACGTGATCAAAAGCCCCGGCTGCGCGCCCACGCCCGCCAGGTCGATCTTCGCGCCGGACACCACGAAGAACACGGGAATTAGGAAGCCGTAGCCGATGGCGTCGAGCTTCGATTCCAGCTCATGGTCGCCTTCGGGGATGATGTAGCGCAGCACGAAGCCGGCGGCGAACGCGCCGAGCACGATATCCAGGTCGAAGACCGCCGAAACGGTGACCAGGCCGATGAGCAGCACCACCGTCACGCGGACGAACGTCTGCGACGTCGAGTTGCGTTTGCGGTGCAAAAAGCCGTACACGCCATGGCCCGCTTTGCGCGCCTTCGACGGCACCACGGCCATGACCACGCACAACGCGCCGAACAACGCCAGGATCAACAGCGTCTGCCAGGTTTTGCGGGCGGAAAGCAGCAGCGCCATAGCAAGCACCGGGCACAGCTCGCCCCAGGTGCCGAACGCCAAGATGCCGTTGCCCACCTGCGTGCCCTCCAAGCTCCGTTCCTTCAGGATAGGCATGAGCGTGCCGAGCGCCGTGGTGGTCAGAGCGATGGCAACGGCAAGGCCGTCGATGTGGCTGAGGGAGAAGTTGGGCGAAAGGCATACCGCCGTGCACGCAAGCACCATGGAAACAGCCCAGGTGGCAAGCCCTTTCTTTCCCTGCGAACCCGATAGGCTTTTCGGGTCGATCTCGTAGCCTGCCAGCAGGAACAGAAACGCCAATCCCAGCTCGGAGATCATGTTCATGGAGTCGGTCAGCTCGATCAGGCCCGCCATGTGCGGGCCGAGCAGGGCGCCCGCCAGCAGCAAGATGACGGTTTCGGGGACAAGCCCGCGCGGGATGATTCGCGCGATGATCGGCGCGCAAGCGGCGATCAGGCATGCGGTGAAGAGCGAGATGAAATCTGTTGGCATGTTGCTTCCTTTGGAGGGGTATGAAGCGCTGGGCGCCTATTTCGCCAGGTATTCCTGCAGGTCGTCCCAGGTGCGCGCTGCCTCGGCGTACCCTTGCGCGTACAGGTCGAGCAGCTTGTCCTGGTCATGTTCCATGCTGCGCACCTCAACGGGGCGCTGAGGCTGTATGGCGAACACCTCGCCCGCCTCGTGCATGCGCGCCACTTGGCGGTAGGTGCGGTTGTACTCGACGTGGCGATAGCGCAGGCGCTCAAGATAGTACGGGAAGTCGGCGTACATCTGCGAGAGCACCGGCATCAGCTTGTTGGGCCCCTTCTCATACGTTGCGTCCTGTGTAAGCACCACGATGTGTTTTTTGCGCCCCGTCAGCAGGCTGTACGTGATCGGGACGCTGTCGCAGGTGCCGCCGTCGAGCAGCTTCTTGCCTTCAACCTCGACGATCTGGCTGACCAAGGGCATCGACGACGATGCGATCAAATAGGGAAGGTCGGCATCGCGGCCAAGATCGCGTATGACATGGTAGTCGGCCTCGCCGAGCTCAAGGTCGCTCGATACGGCGGTCAGCGTGATGGGGCTGTTTGCGAACGCCCGGAAGTCGAATGGGTCGAGTTTTTCCGGCACCTCGTGGAAGGCGAACTCCCTTCCGCAGGCGTTGCCGGTATGCACGAAGCTTTTCATGGAAAGGTAGCGCGGGTCGTTGCAGTACTTCATATTAAGGAAGCATGTTCGCCCGATTTCGCCCGACACGTAGCAGTAGCCGTTCAGCGCGCCGGCCGACACGCCGATCACCTGGTCGCAGAACAGACCGTGCTCCAAGAAGTAGTCGAGCACGCCGGCGGTGAATTGCCCGCGCATGGCGCCGCCTTCGAGCACCAGGTTGACGGGTGCGGTTTCCTTTCCCTCCCAGGCGGGTTTTGAGGAGACGGGCGAAGAGGTCGGGCTCACCTGGCGCGTGCTTTCGCCATCCGACGTGTTCACGGGCTGCGCCGAGCTGGCGTGCTCAGGTGCGCGGTGCCCTTCGGAAGGGGATGGGCCATCCTGCTTTGCGCTCTTCGTTTCGGCTGCGTGCTCGGGTTGCGCGGCGGCGATGCGTTCGGCGGCGTTATGCTGTTCGGAGGGGAGCGTTTCGTTCATGGGCGTGGCCTTTCTCGTGTTCTGCTTCAAGTATAGCCCGAGCGTCCGTGCGCCTCCCCATACCTTCACAGCGTCACCGTTTCGTAACGCCTTGTTTCGCAATGGTACTAAAATAGTAACAAACATGTGACGAAGCCATCGGGCCTCTTCCTTCGGCGGCTTCGATGGCTACAATGGGGGCATGAAACAGGTGGGGCTGCCGACCGGAAGGTCCGACGGCCCCGGAGCGACCAAGGAGGTCCATCATGTCCCAGATCATCTCTTCTTCCCAGTTCGCCGCCGAAGTGGAAGGCGCCGACGTCCCCGTGCTCGTCGATTTCTTCGCCACGTGGTGCGGGCCGTGTAAGATGCTTGCCCCCACGCTCGACCAGGTTGCGGCAGAGGTCGCCGGCCGCGCTAAGGTGGTCAAGGTCGACATCGACGCAAGCCCCGATCTGGCGCAGCGCTTCGGCGTCATGAGCGTGCCCACGCTTGCGGTGTTCAAGGACGGCAAGCTGGTGAACCAGGCCGTGGGCGTGCAGCCCAAGCCCGCCATCATGGGTCTGCTCGGCATGTAGGTCCCTTGCGCGGTCCGCGATGCATACAGGCGTGCCGCGATTGCGCACCGGTTGCATTGCCTCCAACCTGAGCTGGCGAAACTCGAACCGTGGCTAACAAGTCCTGCGCCCAAACGGTCTACATAAACGTGTGATAGCATTTCCGCGTGCAATAAGGCGAAAGGCGCCGCCCCGTATGGGACGGCGCCTTCGTTTACGATAGCAGCGAAGACCCGCCGTGCGCCTCTTAACCTTCGTGCGGGCAAGGCGCGGGCGGCCGGCTTCGGTTCAGGCACCCCCGGTCCTTTCCCGGCTTGCCGGTTCAGGACCCCACGATAGGAGGAAACGCGTGATCACGCGCTCGATGGTCCCCGAGTACCTGAAGTACATCCTGCCCACCATGCTCACGTTCACGATGGCGGGCATCTATGGCGTCATCGATGGCGTCTTCGTCGGCCATGCCGTCGGCGATGCCGGGCTTGCGGGCGTCAACGTGGCATACCCGCTTGTGTGCCTTATTCTCGCGGCGGGAACGGGCCTTGGCATGGGTGGCGGCGTGATCAGCTCCATCGCCCGCGGTAGGGGCGATGCGGAGCGCTCGCAGCGCGTCGTCGGCGTCACCTTGTTCATGCTCGTGGTGGCCTCGATTCCCATCCTGGTGCTCTATTCCCTGTTCGCCGAGCAGCTGTGCCGGGTGCTGGGAGGCCAGGGTGAAACGCTTTCGCAGGCTGTCTGCTATTTGAAGGTCATCGCTATCGGCGCGCCGTTCCAGGTGCTCGTCACGGGTTGCACGCCGCTGATCCGCAACAAGGGCATGGTGACATTCGCTATGTGCGTGCAGATCTTCGCGGGTTTGGTGAACGTGGTGCTCGATTACCTGTTCGTCATGGTCTGGGGCCGCGGAACGGCCGGCGCCGCCGAGGCGACGGTGGTTTCCCAAGCGGTCGCCTTCCTGTTCGTGCTCGGGTTCTTCCTGCACCGGGATAACCGCGTCCCGCTGCGCGATCTTCTCCCCGACGGCTCCATTTGCGCGCACATCCTCAAGCTTGGCGCGGCGCCGTTCGGTTTGACGCTGCTTCCCGAGGTGTCCACGGTCGTCAACAACATCTCGCTGTCCTACTATGGCGGCGAGACGGCGCTGGCTGCGTACGCCGTCATCGCCTATGTAGCCTTCTTCGTGCAGATCATGATTCAAAGCGTTGGCGACGGTAGCCAGCCTCTCATCAGCGTCTATCGCGGCGCCGGCGACGCCGACGCGGTGCGAAGGCTGCGCAATACCAACTATTTGGTGGCTATCACGTTCGGCTTCGTGGGGCTTGGCATCATGTTCGCGGTGCGCAACGCCATTCCGCTGCTGTTCGGCGCCTCGGATATCGTGAAGCCGGTCATCGCGTACGCGCTGCCGGTGTTCTCCATTTGCTACATCTTCTACGGTTTCACGCATACCACTACCTCGTATTTCTACGCGGTTGACGATTCGCGTTCATCGAACATGCTCGTTATCGCCGAGGCCATCATCGTGTGCGTCGTGGTGTTCGTCATGGGCCTGCTGTTCCAGATGGACGGCATCTGGTTCTCGCCCACGGTGCTGCAGATGCTGCTGTGCATCATCGCCGGCACCCTGCTGTATCGCCGTCATAAGGCGCAGAAGGAATAGGGAAGGGAAGGACCCGGCGCGACGGGGTTTCGCAGCAACCGTCGCAGCGTGATGTTGCCATCGCGCGCGACCGCTTTCAGTCTGTAGTAATGGTACCAACACAGTAACAATATCGCGAAAGGCCGCTTGGGCCCCTATACTGAGCGCAAGACATACAGCGAACGCGGCTTCGGGCCGCGGATATGGGGGATATCTATGAACAGCCTATCAAACAACATGCAGAGTGAATCCGGCGTTTCGGTCATGCCTGACGTCTCGGTTGTGTCTGGCGCGTTGGCTGCACCTGATGTTCCGGTCTCGCCTGATGCGCCCGGTAAGTCGGTCGCACCTGGCGTGCCGGTCTTGCCGGTCGCGCCTGAGGCGGATGACGGCGAAACCTTCGACGTCGCCGTCATCGGCGCGGGTCCGGCGGGTTTGACCGCAGGCTTGTACGCTGCGCGCGCTGGCTTGCGGGTCGCGGTGTTCGAGCGCCTCTCGCCCGGCGGGCAGCTGGCGCAAACCGAGCGCATCGAGAACTACCCGGGATTTGCCGACGGCACCGGCGGCTTCGAGCTTGCGTGGTCCATGAAGGAACAAGCTGAGCGTTTCGGCGTACGGATCATCAACGAGGAGGTCTCCTCGCTCGATCTGGCGTCACCGGTGAAGCGTATCGGCACCCCGTACCGCGCATACGGCGCTCGAAGCGTCATCGTGGCCACCGGCGCCCGCCCGCGCAAACTCGGCGTGCCCGGCGAGGCCGAGCTCACGGGGCATGGCGTGTCGTATTGCGCCACCTGCGACGGCAGCTTCTTCCGCGGGAAAACCGTCATGGTGGTGGGCGGCGGCAACACCGCCGTAGCCGATGCCATCTACCTCTCGCGTCTGGCCGAGCGCGTCATCCTTGTGCATCGTCGCGACAAGCTGCGCGCGACGCCCATCTATCATGATCAGCTGACGAAGCTGGAAAACGTCTACTTCATGTGGAACACCGAGGTGCGCGCCTTGCACGGCGAAGACGGCAAGCTGGTTTCCGCGCAGGTCGAGCATCTAAACGACGGCACCCTGGAAACCGTGCCCGTCGAAGGCGTGTTCGTGGCGGTGGGCACACAGCCCAACACCGAGTTCGTCGCAGGCGCCTTGCCCCTTGATGCGGGCGGCTACATCGCTGCCTCCGAGACTGGCGAAACCTCCATCCCCGGCGTGTTCGCGGCGGGCGATGTGCGGGCGAAAACCCTTCGCCAGGTGGTCACGGCGGTTTCCGATGGTGCAGTCTGTGCGGAACAGGCTGCAAACCATGTTGCAATCTGATAAGATTTTACGGTTCGACAACGGCCCTGCCAGAGCTTAACGTGCACGCAGGGCCCATGCCGCGGGTCCGTCCGCGGCCACCGGCAACATATGACGAAGGATGCACCGACCATGCAAGATAGCGAAATGCGCGACAAGCTGGAGAAGATCATCAAGGCCTACGAGGAGCTGCAGGCCAAGATGAGCGACCCCGCCGTGCTTGCCGATCAGAAGGAATACAACAAGCTGGCCAAGGAATACTCCGACCAGGGCGAGCTGGTGGCGAAGTCCCGCGAGTACCTGCAGGCTTGCGCCGATATCGACGAGGCCAAGGAGATGCTCGGCGATCCCGACATGAAGGAGTTCGCCCAGGAGACCATCTCCGCCGCTGAGGCGCAGCTTCCCAGCCTGGAAGAGGACATCAAGTTCCTGCTCATCCCCTCCGACCCCGCCGACGAGAAGGACATCATCGTTGAGATCCGCGCCGCGGCCGGCGGCGACGAGGCTGCCATCTTCGCGGGCGATCTGTTCAAGATGTACGAGCGCTTCTGCTCCTCGCGCAAGTGGAAGATCGAGCTCATGGACGTCAGCCCCTCCGATGCGGGTGGTTACAAGGAAGTCCAGTTCAAGGTCAAGGGCGATAAGGTGTACTCGGTCATGAAGTTCGAGTCCGGCGTCCACCGCGTGCAGCGCGTCCCCAAGACCGAGTCCCAGGGCCGCATCCACACCTCCACCGCCACGGTGGCGGTGCTGCCCGAGGCCGACGAGGTCGAGGTCGACATCAACGAGAACGACCTGCGTATCGACGTGTACCGCGCCGGCGGCCCGGGCGGCCAGTGCGTCAACACCACCGACTCCGCCGTGCGCATCACGCACCTGCCGTCTGGTTTGGTCGTGCAGTCCCAGGACCAGAAGTCCCAGCTGCAGAACAAGATCGCCGCAATGGCCGTTTTGCGCGCCCGCCTGTACGAGAAGATGCTCGCCGAGCAGCAGGCCGCCGAGGGCGCCAAGCGCCTGGCTCAGATCGGCTCGGGCGACCGTTCGGAGAAGATCCGCACCTACAACGGCCCGCAGGACCGCGTGACCGATCACCGCATCGGCTTCAACTCCACCTACACCAGCGTGCTGCAGGGCGACGGCCTTGGCGATGTCATCGCCGCGCTTCAGGCCGCCGATCGCGCTCAGAAGCTCGAAGAGGCCGTGTAGGTCAGGCAATCCCATCAGGGGAATCGCGCAAGGCGTGGACAACCGCGCCTTGCGCGTCAGTCGCCGAAGGCGCGCCACCGCAGCAACGGTGCCGCGCCTTCGGCGTTGTTTTTGCGCCGGTCGGCTCGATTGCCGGCCTTGCGGATATGGCCCAGCGCCGCGCGCTTGCGCGTTGCATGCGGCAGACGCTGCGAAGGGCATAGGCTTAACGGAAGGCGAAGGATACAGAACATGGGCGATATGTGGACGATCAAGGCCGCGCTCGACTGGACGGTGGGCTACCTTGAGCGCAAAGGCGACGAGAATCCGCGCCTTTCGGCCGAGTGGCTGCTGTCGGAGGCGTGCGATATGTCGCGCATCCAGCTTTACGTCAGCTTCGATCGCCCCTTGTCGCTTGAGGAACGCGATATCCTGCGCGGCTATGTCACGCGCTGCGGCAAGGGCGAGCCGCTGCAGTACATCACCGGGTATGCGGCGTTCCGGCACATCCAGGTGAAGGTGCGCCCGGGCGTGCTCATCCCGCGCCCCGAAACCGAGGTGCTCGTCAGCGAGGCGCTCTCGCTTCTGCCTGCGGCGCACAAGCGCGTCGCGCTCGACAGCACCATCGACGCCTGGGAAGGGGATGCGCTCATCGCGGTTGAGGCAGCGGCGGCGGAGGCGGCGCAGGACGGCTCGGACGACGCGTCGGAGACATTGAAGCGCTCTCAGCAGGCTATTAGCGCTTACTTGGATGCTCAGCAAGATCAGGTCAACGGCGAAAGCGGCGATCGCCCCGATGGTTCTGCGGTCGCAAAGCCCCGACCCTTGCTGGTTGCCGATATCTGCACGGGAAGCGGATGCATCGCGTGCTCGGTGGCATACGAGCGTCCTGATACGCGCGTCATCGCAACCGACATCGCGCCCGAGGCGGTGGCGCTTGCCAAGGACAACGCCGCCGAGTTGGGGCTTTCCGACCGCGTACGCATCGAGCAGGGCGATCTGGGCTCGCCGGTGCCTGCCGCCGCAATGGGCCGGCTCGATTTAGTGGTATCCAATCCGCCCTACGTTCCCACGGCGGTGCTTGCCGAGATACCCAGGGAAGTGGCCGATTTCGAGCCCGCGCTCGCCTTGGACGGCGGCGCCGACGGCAACGACATCCTTCGCCGTCTGCTGCCTTGGACGGCAGCGGCGCTTCGCCCTGGGGGCGGTTTCGCCTTCGAGTTGCACGAGACCTGCCTTGAGGCTGCGGCGGAGTTGGCGCGCCAGGAGGGTTTCGATCAGGTTCGAATCGTCGACGACCTGGCCGGCAGACCCCGCGTGCTCACCGGCGTCAAGCCGGTGTAAACCGGTAACCGTAGCCAGCGACTCGTCTTATTCGACCCCGATGGCGGGGATGTTGCGCGGCATGTTCGCGCCCGAAGCGGCGATGCCGTCGCGCTCCATCTGCTTGCCGATCTCCATGTACAGGGCGGCATCGGCGGCGTTTTGGGCCACCTCCTCGTCGGTGAGCGTGCGGATCTGCTTGGCGGGAACGCCCACCATGACGGCCCGGGGCGGAACCTCGCGGCCTTCGGGCACCAGCGCCCCGGCGCCGATGAGCGCCTCCTTACCCACGTGCACGCCGTTCATCACGATGGCCCCCATGCCGATGAGCACGCCATCCTCGACGGTGCACCCGTGCACGGTGGCGTTATGGCCGATGATCACGTTGCGGCCCACCGTCAGCGGGAAGCCCGCGTCGACGTGCAGGCTGCATCCCTCCTGCACATCGCTGCCCTCGCCGATGACGATCCGCTCGCCGTAATCGGCTCGGATCGCGGCCTCGGGCAGCACGGTGGCGTCGCGCGCCAGCTCCACGTCGCCGATGACGGTGGCGTTCAGGGCGACTCGTGCCTCGGGGTGCATCTTAACGTGGCGATACCCTTCGGCGGGTACCAGGTTCTCATGGTTGTTCATGCGAGGCCTCCTTGTACGGCTTTCGGCTTGGGCGGCGATTCCGTCCCTGTTACCTGCATCTTCGCACGTATGGCATACCGCAATCCGGTCAATTTCGCCTCTTCGTCCCCATTTTGAAAAAAATCGGTGAGAAACGGTTGCCATCCGCACGACCGGCGCTATACTAACGCCCACAAGTTCATAAACGAAATGCGTTGACGAGGATAGTAGAGACGAACCCATCTTCAAGCAAGCCGGCGGTTGCTGCGAGCCGGTGTTGGGCGGGCTCGAAAACCCCTCCGAGCAGTTCCGACGAACGCTCGGCCCCAGGCGAGGAACATTCGCGCAAGGCCGGTGCAAGTAATCTGAACCGGTGACTCCGTTATGCGTCGCATATGCGTTCATGTGTATGCCTTCTCTTTTGAGGTCCTGGTGCAGGTTGCTTGCAGCAGGATTTTTTTATGCCCCAAAAGGGCAGAAGAAGGAAGAAGGATTGGCATGCAACTTCGCAGCGACGCCGTCAGATGCGGCATTCCGCGCGCCCCTCACCGCAGCCTGCTCAAGGCCGACGGCCTGACCGACGAGGAGCTGAAGCGCCCGCTTGTCGCGGTGTTCAACTCCCGCAACGACATCATCCCCGGTCACAACAACCTCGATAAGATCTGCGAAGCCGTGAAGGCCGGCATCTACATGGCAGGCGGCGTGCCGTTCGAGATCTCCACCATCGGCGTGTGCGACGGCATCGCCATGAACCACGACGGCATGCACTACTCGCTCGTGTCGCGCGAGGCCATCGCCGACAGCTTCGAGTGCGCCGTCCAGGGCCACGCCTTCGACGCGGCCGTGTGCATCCCCAACTGCGACAAGATCGTGCCCGGCATGCTGCTCGGCGCGCTGCGCGTGAACATCCCCACGGTGTTCGTCTCCGGCGGCCCCATGCTTCCCGGCCATCAGCCCGGTTGCTCGCAGGGCGCCACCACCGACCTGAACACGCTCTTCGACGGCGCCGGCCAGGTTGCCGCCGGCACCATGACCGAAGAGGAGCTCAAGTACTTCGAGGACACCGCGTGCCCCACCTGCGGTTCCTGCTCCGGCATGTTCACCGCCAACTCCATGAACTGCCTGTGCGAGGCCCTGGGCATCGCGCTTCCCGGCAACGGCACCATCCCCGCCGTGTACTCCGAGCGCCTGCGCCTGGCCAAGCATGCCGGCATGAAGGTCATGGAGCTTCTGGAGAAGGGCATCTGCATCAAGGACATCATCACCGAGGCCGCCATCCACAACGCCATGGAATGCGATATGGCCTTCGGCGGCTCCACGAACACGGTGCTGCACCTCACCGCCATCGCGCAGGAGGCGGGTCATCCCATCACCATGGACGATTGGGACGCCGCAAGCGCGCGCACTCCGCACCTGGTGAAGCTGCAGCCTTCCGGCCCGCGCCCGCTCATCGACCTGTATGCCGTCGGCGGCGTGCCGGTGGTCATGCACGAGCTGGGCGAGGCGGGCCTGCTCGACCGCAGCGCGCTCACGGTCATGGGCACCATGGACGAGTACCTGGCCAACTGCACCAAGCCCGCTGACGGCGAGGTGTGCCGCACGCACGACAACCCCTTCTCCAAGGTGGGCGCCCTGCGCGTGCTCCACGGCAACGTGGCCCCCAACGGCGGCATCGTGAAGAAGTCGGCGGTCGATCCGTCCATGCTCACGCATACCGGCCCCGCCCGCTGCTTCGACTCCGAGGAGCAGGCATGCGAGGCCATCTTCGCCGGCAAGATCAACCCCGGTGACGTGGTGGTCATCCGCTACGAAGGTCCCGCCGGCGGCCCGGGCATGCGCGAGATGCTCACGCCCACCAGCGCCATCGTGGGCATGGGCCTTTCCAAGTCGGTGGCGCTGCTTACCGACGGCCGCTTCTCCGGCGCCTCCAAGGGCCCGTGCGTCGGCCACATCAGCCCCGAGGCCGCAGCCGGCGGCCCGATCGCGCTGATCCAGGACGGCGACCAGATCACCGTCGACATCGAAGGCGGCGCCATCACGCTGCACGTCGATGATGACGAGCTGGCCGCTCGCCGCGCGGCCTTCGTCGCGCCGGCGCCCAAGCATAACCATGGCGTGCTGGCCAAGTACGCCAAGCTGGTTTCCTCCGCAGACAAGGGAGCGTATGTGTCATGAGCGAACGCAAGCACGATAAGCACGCGTCCACCGCAGGCCAGCCCCGCGGCTTGGGCAGCAAAAACCCCAAACAGGGCGAAGAGATGATCGGCGCGCAGGCAGTGGTCGCCTCGCTTGAAGCCGAGGGCGTCGACCTGGTGTTCGGCTACCCGGGCGGCCAGGCTATCAAGATTTACGATGCGCTCTACGATAGCAAGCAGCTGCACCATGTGCTTTCCCGCCACGAGCAGGGCGCGGTGCACGAGGCCGACGGCTATGCGCGCGCCACGGGCAACGTCGGCGTGGTCATCGTGACCTCCGGCCCCGGCGCCACCAACACGGTCACCGGCATCGCCACCGCCTATATGGACAGCGTGCCGCTCGTGGTCATCACCGGCCAGGTGCCGCGCGGCGTCATCGGCACCGACAGCTTCCAGGAGTCCGACATCGTCGGCATCACCATGCCCGTGGTCAAGCACTCTTTCCTGCTGCAGTCCACCGATGAGCTCACCGCCACTTTCCGCGAGGCGTTCCATATCGCCGCATCCGGCCGCCCCGGCCCGGTGTTGATAGACATCCCCTCCGATATCCTGTCGGAAAAGATGGTGTTCAACTACCCGGATAAAGTTAATCTGCCCTCGTATCGCCCCACCTATCGCGGCAACGCCAAGCAGATCCGCGCGGCGGTCCAGCGCATCCAGCGCGCCGAGCGCCCCGTGCTCTACGTCGGCGGCGGCGTCATCAGCTCCGGTGCCGCTGATGAGCTGGTCCACCTAGCGAACGCGCTGCAGCTGCCCGTGGTCACCACCCTTATGGGCAAGGGAGCGTTCCCCGCTTCCAACCCGCTCAACATCGGCCCGGTGGGCATGCACGGCTCGAAGTACGCCAACCTTGCCATGACCGAGTCCGACCTCATCATCGCGTGCGGTGCGCGCTTCTCCGATCGCGTGACGGGCAAACTCTCCGAGTTCGCCCCGCATGCCGACGTCATCCACATCGACATCGACCCGGCGGAGATCGGCAAGATCCGCAAGGTGCAGATCCCCATTGTCGGCGACCTTCGCGGCGTGCTCGCCGGCATCAACGAGGCGGTTGCCAAGGCCGGCGCCAAGCCCATCACGGGCCCCTGGCTCGAGCAGATCGCCGAGTGGCGCCGTCGCTTCCCGTTCTACCACTCCGATTTGGTGGAAGATCCCGGCCGCATCGTGCCTGAGACGGTCATGCAGAAGCTCTCGCGCAAGCTCGACCCCGAGCATTCCATCGTGGTGACCGAGGTCGGCCAGCATCAGATGTGGGCTGCGCAGTTCATCGACCGCGAGAAGCCGCGAACGTTCATCTCCTCCGGCGGCCTGGGCACCATGGGCTTCGGCTTCCCGGCTGCTATCGGCGCCGCTTTCGGCTGCCCGGACGACCAGGTGGTCTGCGTTGCCGGCGACGGCTCGTTCCAGATGAACTCGCAGGAGATGGCCACCGCCGCCATCAACGGCGTGCCGGTGAAGGTGCTCATCTTGGACAACCGCGCCCTCGGCATGGTGCATCAGTGGCAGAAGCTGTTCTACAACGAGCGCTACAGCTTCACGGAGCTGTCGGCAAACCCCGACTTCTGCAAGCTCGCCGATGCCTACAGCTGGAAGTCCCGCCGCATCACCGCCCCCGAGGAAGTCGACGCCGCGCTTGATGAGATGCTCGCCTGCGACGGCCCCTTCCTGCTCGATGTGGCCATCCCCGACGACCAGAACGTGTTCCCGATGGTGGCCCCCGGCGCGGCGATGTCCGACGTGCTCGGCGCCATCGACGTGGCCGTCGGCGCCGTGCGCACCGACGTGCCCGGCCAGCCGGCGCCCGCGCCCGAGCCGGAGAAAAGCCCCTGCGCCAAGATCGATGCGCAGTTCGGCGGCCGATGGGAGAGCGATCCCGAAGACAAAGGACCGCGCGAGGGCGAGCAGCCCGAGGACGCGGACGTGGAAGGGGAGTCCCGATGAAGCACATCCTGTCCGTTTTGGTTGAGAACAAGCCCGGCGTGCTGTCGCGCGTCACGGGCATGGTCTCCCGCCGCGGTTTCAACATCGATTCGCTATCGGTCGGTCCCACCGAAGACCCCACCATGTCGCGCATCACCATCATCGTGAAGGCCGACGAGCTGGCGTACGAGCAGCTCACCAAGCAGCTCAACAAGCTGGTGAGCGTGTTCAAGATCACCGACCTCACCGACACCTCCGCCATCGAGCGTGAGCTGGTGCTGTTCAAGGTCAACGCCGCGCCCGACCGCCGCAACGAGATCATCGAGATCGCCAACGTGTTCCGCGCCAAGATCGTCGACGTCGGCCGTTCCAGCCTCACCATCGAGGCAACGGGCGACGAATCGAAGCTCAAGGGCATGGAGGACCTGTTCCGCGCATACGGCATCAAGGAGATCACGCGCACCGGCAAGATCGCCATGTCGCGTGCTTCGAAGGAGTCGTAGGCGCCATGGCTTCTCGCTATACGTTGTGGCAGCGAAGGCTGCGCATGTGGGCGATGCCGTGATCGGCTAGGGGCGGCAAGCGGCGTACGCGTTTCGCCGCTGCCGGCACTATGCTGACACGATCTCGCACACGCTATTGTTCCAGGTACATCAGCCAAGAAGAAAGGAATTACCACCATGGCTGTTACGATCTACTACGAAAACGACGTCGATCCGAAGATCATCCAGGGCAAGAAGGTCGCCATCATCGGTTACGGCTCCCAGGGCCATGCCCATGCCTTGAACCTCATGGACTCCGGCGTCGACGTGCGCGTCGGTCTGCGCGAGGGCTCCAAGAGCTGGGCTAAGGCCGAAGAGGCCGGCCTGAAGGTCACCACCATGGACCAGGCCGCCGAGGAAGCCGACGTCGTCATGATCCTCGTTCCCGACGAGCTGCAGCCCGAGGTCTACGAGCAGCACATCGCCGCTCACCTGAAGGCCGGCGACACCCTGGCCTTCGCCCACGGCTTCAACATCCACTACGGCTACATCAAGGCTCCCGAGGACGTCAACGTCGTCATGTGCGCCCCGAAGGGCCCGGGCCACATCGTCCGCCGTCAGTACACCGAGGGCTCCGGCGTGCCGGATCTGGCTTGCGTGTACCAGGATGCCACCGGTGACGCTTGGGACATCATCATGTCCTACTGCTGGGGCGTCGGCGGTGCCCGTTCCGGCATCATCAAGGCCACGTTCGCCCAGGAGACCGAGGAAGACCTGTTCGGCGAGCAGGCCGTTCTGTGCGGCGGTCTGGTGGAGCTCGTCAAGGCGGGCTTCGAGACGCTGACCGAGGCCGGTTACCCGCCCGAGCTGGCTTACTTCGAGTGCTACCATGAGATGAAGATGATCGTCGACCTCATGTACGAGTCCGGCATCCACTTCATGAACTACTCCATCTCCAACACCGCCGAGTACGGCGAGTACTACGCCGGCCCGAAGGTCATCAACGAGCAGTCCCGCGAGGCCATGAAGGAGATCCTGCATCGCATCCAGAACGGCGACTTCGCCCGCGAGTTCGTTGCTGATTGCAAGAACGACCATAAGTGGCTCTTCGAGCAGCGTGAGGCCATCAACAGCCACGAGATCGAGAAGACCGGTGCCAAGATTCGCGGCATGTTCTCCTGGGTCAAGTCCGACGAGGCCGAATAAGGCGAACGCTTCGGCTTTGGCCGCGTAGCCATAGAAGGCTGCCGGCAGTCACTCGAATCGGTTTCCCTCAAGGGGCCGGGCATAGCGCCCGGCCCCTTTCGCTGTTCGCGGCCATGCCGGGGCCAAAGCATAGATGGGTTGAGGGCGGCGTCCGCGCTCGTTCGTCGGCGCGGTTTCGAAGCGCTTTGTGCATGTTTCGGTTGGCTGGCCCGGGTCCCCTTGCATGCCACGGCTGGCTGCCCCGGGCACCCCTCGCGCGCTTCGCCGACGCGTCACGTGTTCGCGCACTCGTTCGCGACTATCGGCCTTTCTCCGGATATTTGCATCTCGGATGCGCCGCGCCGACGCGCGTTGTGTAGTATGAAGGCATATGCGAACACAACACGAAGGGTGGTTATAGCGCATGACGAAGAAGGTCCTGGTTACCGAGAAGCTGGCGCAGGCCGGTTTGGACCGCCTTGCGGAAAAGGGCTTGCAGGTCGATGTCAAGCTGAAGATGTCCACGGATGAGCTCATCGAGGCCATCCCCGAGTACGATGCGCTCGTGGTGCGCTCCGCCACGCACGTCACGCGCGAGGTCATCGCCGCGGCTTCGAAGCTGCGCATCATCGGCCGCGCCGGCGTGGGCGTGGACAACGTCGACGTCGAGGCTGCGACCGAGGCCGGCATCATCGTGTGCAACGCCCCCACCTCCAACATCGTTTCCGCCGCCGAGCAGACCATGTGCCTAATGCTGGCGTGCGCGCGCAACACCGCCCAGGCCAACGCCAGCATGCATGCGGGGGAGTGGTCCCGCGGCAAGTTCTGCGGCAGCGAGCTGTATGAGAAGACGTTGGCCATCTTCGGCCTGGGCCGTATCGGCGGCCTGGTGGCAGAACGCGCCCGCGCCTTCGGCATGCACCTGGTGGGCTACGACCCGTACTGCAGCCCCGAGCGCGCCGAGCAGCTGGGCGTGGCGCTCTACGACAATATGGACGAGCTCCTTCCTCTGGCCGATTTCATCACGGTGCATCTGCCGAAGACCGACGAGACTATCGGCATGTTCGGCCCCGATCAGTACGCCGCAATGAAAGACGGCGTCATCCTGGTCAACGTGGCGCGCGGCGGCATCTACAACGTCGACTCCTTGGCCGACTTCCTTGCCGCCGGCAAGATCGGCGCCGCGGGTATCGACGTGTTCGAGGACGAGCCCTGCACGCAAAGCCCGCTGCACGAGTTCCCCAACGCTATCCTCACGCCCCATCTGGGCGCTTACACCTATGAGGCGCAAAGGCGCGCGGGCGTGCAGATCGCCGATTACATCGCCGCCGGCCTTGAGGGCAGCGTCGTTCCCACCGCGCTCAACATGGCGCCCGTGCCGCCCGAGGTCATGGACGCCGTGGGCCCGTACGTGCCCGCTTGCCAGATGATGGGCAGCATGCTCGCTCAGCTGGGCGGGGAAGTGCCCAAGCGCCTGTCGCTCACTGCTTCGGGCAAGGCCGCTCCCGCCGATGCCACCATCCTTATGGCCGGCACCCTTCAGGGCCTGCTTTCCTACAAGAACCTGGCAACGGTTGTCACGCCCGTCAACGCCGAGGCCGTCGCCCGTCGCCACGGCATCCGCGTGGACACCGGCGCGCACGCATCCGCGGGCGCGTATTCCTCTTCGGTGACGGTGATCGCCGATGGCCGCGAGATCGGCTGCACGCTTTCCGGCGAGGATCAGCACGTGCGCCTCATCTCGCTGCTGGGTTACAAGGTCGATATCGCCCCTGGTCCGCAGGCGCTCATCTTCCAGTATGAGGACCGCCCCGGCCGCGTCGGCACCATCGGCTCCATCCTTGGCGATGCCGGCATCAACATCACCACCATGCAGATCGTCAACGATCCCGAGGCGGGTCAGGCCATCGTCTACATGAACATCGAAGGCGAACTTGACGACAGCGTGCTCGCGAAGCTGCGAGAGAACCTTGAGGACCTGAAGAACCTCTGGTACGTGAAGCTGTAGCCGAACAACGGCATATCGTTATGCGCCCGCCGCGTGAATTCGCGGCGGGCGTTTCTGCGTTCAGGCGTCCGAAGAAGTTACGCTCCGTTGACCGAAGGTCCCTTCGCGTTCCGGCGGCAAAAGGCTCCCTTGCGTTTGGTCCCGTGCCCTGCGATACGAGGGTGTGCTCCGGATGCTTTTCCGCGTCTTGTTATCCCAATGCTCCTTCGCGTTTCGACATGCAGATTCCCCTGAATTGCATCCCGCGCTAGCGCCCGATGTCGCAAAAGCGTTACCGAAAATCCGATTCGGACGACAATTAACATGTGGGTAACTTGTTGAACCGAGTTTTAACTCGACCGTTGCGCTAGGTGTATTAGAATGATTCCCATTCTGTAAACATCGCTGAAAGGAACGGAAATGACGCGCAAGATCGCAATTTTCGACACAACGCTGCGCGACGGCGAGCAATCGCCGGGCGCTTCCATGAACACCGAGGAAAAGCTTGTTGTGGCGCGTCAGCTGCTACGTTTGAACGTCGACGTCATCGAAGCAGGCTTTCCGATCTCAAGCCCCGGCGACTTTGAGAGCGTCCGCCGCATCGCCGAGCTGGCTGGCGATGACGCCACCGTCGTCGGCTTGACCCGTGCCGTGGCCAAGGATATCGACCGCGCTGCCGAGGCGTTGAAGTACGCCAAGCGCCCCCGTATCCACACGGGTATCGGCGTTAGCCCCAGCCATATCCACGACAAGCTCCGCATCACCGAGGACCAGTGCATCGAGCGCGCGGTGGCCGCCGTCAAGCATGCGAAGAGCTACGTCGAGGACGTCCAGTTCTACGCCGAGGATGCCGGCCGTGCCGACTATGCGTTTTTGGCCAAGGTCATCCAGGCCGTCGTCGATGCCGGCGCTACCGTCGTGAACATCCCCGATACCACCGGCTACAGTCTGCCCGATGAGTTCGGCCGCCGCATCAGGTACCTCATGGAGAACGTCCGCGGCATCGAGAACGTCACCGTTTCGGTCCATTGCCACAACGACCTGGGCATGGCCACGGCCCTGTCCCTGGCCGGTGTGGAAAACGGCGCAACCCAGATCGAGTGCACCATCAACGGCCTGGGCGAGCGCGCGGGCAATACGGCCATGGAGGAAGTGGTCATGGGCATCAAGATGCACGGTCAGGAGCTTGACGCCCACACCGACATCAACACCCGCGAGTTCCTCAAGGCCTCGCGCCTGGTTTCGTCCATCACCGGTATCAACGTGCAGGTGAACAAGGCCATCGTCGGCGCCAACGCGTTCGCGCATTCCTCCGGTATCCATCAGGATGGCGTGCTGAAGAAGCGCGACACCTACGAGATCATCGATCCGGAAGAGGTGGGCGCCGGCAAGTCCCAGATCGTGCTCACCGCGCGTTCGGGCCATGCGGCTTTGAAGCATCGTCTGGAGGAGCTCGGTTACGAGCTTGACAAGGAAAAGCTCGACAAGATGTACGACGCCTTCCTTGATCTGGCGGACAAGAAGAAGGAGATCTACGACGAGGACCTCGAGTCGCTTATGAACGAGAGCCATCGCAACGAGGCTGCGCTGTACTCGCTGGAATCCGTGCAGATCTCCTGCGGCTTCCCGCTCAAGCCCACGGCAACCGTCACGCTGCGCAATCCTGCGGACCAGGTCGTCACCGCATGCGATTTCGGCACCGGCCCCATCGATGCCGTGTACAAGGCCGTTAACAAGATCGTGCAGGTGGACAACGACCTGACCGAGTTCTCGGTGCAGGCCGTCACGCGCGGCATCGACGCTCTGGGCGAGGTTACCATTCGCGTGACCGCTCCCGACGGCGAGGTGTACACGGGCCGCGGCGCCGATGGCGATATCGTCGTGTCCTCCACCAAGGCCTACCTGAATGCGTTGAACCGTCTTCTGAACGACAAGGCGGAGCACGCGAAATAGGGCGCGGCAACCCATGATCGGCTAGCATTGAAAACGGCCTGCGAACGAATGGTTCGCAGGCCGTTTCGTGTTAAGGGCGGAATGCAGGGCGAAAGAAACCGGTCATGCATACGTATGTCGCTCAGCATTGTCTGCAGCGAATCGTATGGGATGCAGATTCGAGATTGGTCGCGGTTGCCTCACGACGATCACAGCACGCGTCGCAGCTGCTGCTTTTTGATCTCGCTCTCAAGCGAGGAATGCACGATGTTTTGGAACGGCTTCACGTCTGCGATAAGGTCGGCGCAAGTGGGGTCGCACACCTTATGCTGGAGATAGGACAAGATCGCCCCGGTATAGAATTCCGACAAGAATCGGACGTTTCCCTCCGACAGATAACGGTTGGATAGGATGAAGCGGATATCCGCCGCCATCGCAGGGACGTACAAGCGGTACAGGTAGGCCTGCAGGCTGTCGGGCCCGCTCATGCGCAGCGTTTTTGCATAGTATGAGCGGCGATACTGGAAGCATTCGGCCAGCATGCCGAAGAACACCGATCCGTCTAAGCTGCGCACGCCCACCTTCTTATGCACGTAATAGGGCAGGGAAGGGAAGGAATCGTCGCCTTCGGGCTCGAAGAGCAGGTCGTCGTCGGCGACATTGGCCTTTAACACGTCTGCAAGATCGCGACGGAACACCCATCGGATCAGGTGCTCCTTGCTTTCGAAGTGATAATAGAACGTTTTGCGGTTCTTTCCGGATGCCGCGACGATGTCGGAGACTGAAATCTTCTCTATCGGCTGATGCTGTGCCAGCTCGATGAACGAGTTCCCCAAAAGCCCCATAGTGTCTAACGAACCCATGGTGTGCATCCTTTCTCCGAAGCAACCGCCAAAGCGCCGATAGGCCATTTATACAATCTCTCTAGCTGGTTTGCAGTATACATCAGATGGACAACGGACAACAAATGGGGGGATGAAGAAATAGCGTACCTCTGTGCGATGTTTCGAGTAAAAAATCTGCAGTGAGTAGAATAACCCCAGGTCAGACAAATTATGAACGGAAGTTATCAGTTCACCCTTAATTTAATAGGTATTCGCTATGACAGGGCAAAATGGCCAGAAAACACTCAAAACAGCGATAGTGACCGGTTCCGGCTGTTTTGCAAGCGCGTATAGTTCAGCTCAAGGAAACCGGGCAAATCCCGGAGGTCCGGCAAAACTCGAGCCAAGGAGAGAAGATGGACTTCAATTTGACCGATGAGCAGCAGATGCTGCTCGAGAGCGTGGATGAGTTCTGCGAGCGCTACTTCACCGAGGACGTCGTGAAGAAGATGTACGAGGATCACGGCATGCCGCAGGAGATCGCCGAGGCTTATCGCGACGCTGGTTTCGGTTTGATGGGCATTCCCGAGGAGTACGGCGGAATCCCGATGGATCGCGTGACCATCGGTCTGATGATCGAGCGCCTGTACCAGAAGAGCGGCTGCATGCACATCCTGTATCAGAATTCCCTGTCCATGTTCGACATCATGGAGTTCGGTACCGAGGCTCAGAAGCAGGAGGCCATGGACCACTACATGGAGACCGGCTGGCCGATCGCTTCCCTCTCCATCTCCGAGCCCGGCGCAGGTTCCGACAACCGCTCCATGACCACGGTCGCCAAGAAGCAGGCTGACGGCACCTACAAGCTGTCCGGCCAGAAGACCTGGGTGACCATGGGCGAGAAGCTGCCCTACACCATCGTCGTCGCCAAGGACGAGGACCCCAGCCACGACAACGGCAACATGTCCCTGTGGTTCGTCAAGATGGACACCCCCGGTGTTTCCACCGCTCCGCTGCACAAGATCGGCCAGCAGTGCATCCCGTTCTGCGAGGTGTACCTGGACGACGTCGTCCTCACCGAGGATCAGCGCATGGGCGAGCCGGGCAAGGGCTTCATGATGCTCATGAAGAACTTCGAGGTCGAGCGTTCCTACATCGTCGCCGAGCAGGTCGGCCTTGCTCAGGCTGCTCTCGAGGACGCCGCCAAGTACGCTAACCAGCGCATCGCCTTCGGCAAGCCGATCACGCGCCTGCAGATGATCCAGGAGCTGCTCGCCGACATGGAGATCAAGGTCCAGAACACCCGCAACATGCTGTACAAGACGTTGTGGATGATGGACAACGATCAGCCCGTCCAGCTCGAGTCCGCCATGCTGAAGCGCTATGGCTGCAAGGCCTGCTGGGAGGTCGCCGATTCCGCTCTGCAGATCTACGCCGGCCTGGGTTACACCACCGAGGTTCGCGTCGGCCGTCTGTGGGCTGACATGCGCGGCAACATGTTCGGCGGCGGCACCCATGAGGTCATGGCATACATCGCCGGCCGTCAGGTTGCCAAGAAGTACGCTGAATAAGCATCGCTTGTTTCGTCGGGGCGCCCGCGCAATCGGTTGCCGGCCGCCCCGTTTTCCCATCGTGGCATAACGCTCGTTGCTAATACGGGCTGTATGTATCGTTTAAGTCTTACGAAAGGACGGATTCCATGAGGATCGCAGTGGCTTTCAAGGCCGTTCCCGACGCCCAGGACGTTCAGGTTGCGGGCGACCGCACGCTGGACTTCTCCAAGGCGAAGCTGACCATCTCCGAGTACGACAAGAACGCCCTGGAGCTGGGCGCTCAGCTGGCCGATGAGGCCGTCGCCATCACCGTGGGCGGCAAGGACATCGACAACTCCAAGCTCAAGAAGGACGTCATGGCTCGCGGCATGGGTCATCTGTACATGGCTGCCGACGACGCTCTGGCCGACCTGGACGCTGCCGCCACGGCTGCCGCCCTGGCCGACGTGCTGGCCAAGGCCGGCGACGTTGACGCCGTCATCTGCGGCGACGGTTCCGCCGACAACTACCTGCAGCAGGTCGATGTGCAGCTGGCCGAGAAGCTCGGCTGGCCTGTCGTGACCGCCGCCTGCAAGGTCGAGGTCAACGGCTCCACCGCCGTCGTTACCCGCGCCCTCGAGGATTGCACCGAGGTCGTCGAGGTCGAGCTGCCCGCCGTCATCTCCGTCACTCCCGACGTCGCCGAGCCGCGCATCCCGGGCATGAAGGACATCCTGGCCGCTGGCAAGAAGCCGATGGACGTCGCCGGCGCCGACAACGCCCCGGCCGCCGCTCTGACCACGGTCGAGTGCCTGGCCCCTGAGCAGGTTGCCCGTAAGCTGGAGATCGTCGACGCTGCCGACGACGGCGCCATCGAGAAGCTGGCCGCCGCTGTCAAGGCCGCTCTGTAATCGGAAAGGTGAGGTGTCTTATATGAAGGCATTGGTTATCGCTGAGCACGCAGACGTCGCCCGTGAGCTGGCTGGCGGTGCTCGTGAGCTGGGCGCCGACGAGGTGTCCCTGGTTTGCTTCGGCGGCGCCGTCGAGGGTGCTTCCGACAAGGTCCTGAACGTTGCCGTGCCGGCTGGCGCGCTGGTCGACGACGCCGCCTACGCGCTGGTCGACGCCGCTAACGCCGCCGACGTGGTCCTGGTCGAGGCTACCCGCCGCGGCAAGGTCATCGCCGGTCGTTTGGCTGCCAAGCTGGGCACCGCCGCTGCTGGCGCCACCGTCGAGCTGACCGCCGAGGGCGGCCGCGGCACGTACTTCGGCGGCGTCGCCGAGCGCGTGCAGAAGTCCGCTGGCGACAAGCAGGTCTACATCGTCGCCGCCGGCGTGTGCGATGCTTCCAAGGCCGCCGGTGCCGGCGCTGCCGAGGACGTGGCTTGGGTTGCTCCCGAGCGCGCTGCCAAGGTCACCGGCAACGTCGAGCGTCAGAAGACCGCTGCCGACCCGACCAAGGCCGACGTCGTCGTGTCCGCTGGCCGTGGTTTCGCCGCTGAGGAGGACCTGCAGAAGGCCCGCGACCTGGCTGAGAAGCTGGGCGGCGCCATCGCCTGCTCCCGTCCTCTGACCGAGGGCGTCAACTGGCTGCCCACCGAGCTCTACGTCGGCGTCTCCGGCATCACCGTCACCCCGAAGCTCTACATCGCCGCCGGCATCTCCGGCCAGATGCAGCACATGGTCGGCGCTAACCGCTCCGCTACCGTCATCGCGGTGAACAAGGACAAGAACGCCCCGATCTTCAAGCAGTGCGACTTCGGCATCGTCGGCGATCTCAATGAGATCCTGCCTGCGCTGACCGCAGCCCTGTAACAGGTCTGAAAGCCCGTCCTTCAAGGGCGGGCTTCTTCTCGATGCTGCGCGGGCGCCGGGCGTCCCAACAGGTCGCAGGAATCGATGCAGGGCTTCGGCCTTGCAATCGATTGTCAGGCAGCCTGAGGCGCCGGGCGCCCGCGCCGATCATCGAACGATCCGCTGCTTTGGCGGGTCACCCAAGACGAGAACACGTTAGAAAGGACGAATGGTGGCTGAAGCTGATTTCGACATCATCGTCGTGGGATCTGGCTGCGCGGGCGGCGTGGCGGCTTACGTGGCCGCATCCGCCGGCAAGTCCGTCCTGGTCGTTGAGCGCGGCAACTTCGCCGGCGCCAAGAACATGACCGGCGGCCGCATCTACTCCCACTCCCTCAAGCAGGTCTTCCCCGACTTCGAGTCCGAGGCCCCCGTCGAGCGCAAGATCACCCACGAGCGCATCGCGCTTCTGGACCCGAGCTCGCAGATGGCCATCGACTTCACCTCCTCCGAGCTGGGCGAGGAGGGCAAGGACTCCTACTCCGTGCTGCGCGGCCCGTTCGACCAGTGGCTGGCCGAGAAGGCCGAGGAGGCCGGCGCCGAGTACATCTGCGGCATCGCCGTCGAGGAGCTCATCAAGGACGAGTCCGGCCGCGTGACCGGCGTGCGCGCCGGCGACGACGAGATCACCGCCGAGGTGGTGATCCTGGCCGAGGGCACCAACTCCATGCTCTCCGAGCGCTGCCTGGGCAACGCCCGTCCCAAGGCCAACCAGATGGCCGTGGGCATCAAGGAGGTCTTCGAGCTTCCCGCCAACGTCATCGAGGACCGCTTCCTGGTCCCCGAGGGCGAGGGCGCCGCGATGCTGTTCGTGGGCGACTGCACCAAGGGCAGCGTCGGCGGCGGCTTCCTGTACACCAACAAGGAGTCCATCTCCCTGGGCCTGGTCGCCACCATCTCCCTGGCCGCCGATGGCTCCCGTAACGAGGTGCCGGTCTACCAGATGCTCGAGGACTTCAAGAGCCACCCGGCCGTGGCCCCCATCATCCGCGGCGCCAAGATGGTCGAGCACTCCGGCCACATGGTGCCCGAGGGCGGCTACGACATGATCCCCAAGTACGTCTTCGACGGCTGCCTGATCGCCGGCGAGACCGCGGGTTTGTGCATGAACATGGGCTACCAGGTGCGCGGCATGGACTTCGCCGTGGCCTCGGGCCGCATGGCCGCCGAGGCGGCCGTGGCCGCCATCGACGCCGGCGACACCTCCGCTGCGGGCCTGGCCTCTTATAAGAGCGCCATGGAGGGCTCGTTCGTCATCCGGGACCTGCGCACCTTCTCCAAGTGGCCGCACGTCATGGAGGAGTGGTCAAGCATGTTCACCGACTACCCGGTGATGGTCAAGGAGGTCTTCAACGCGATGTTCAGCGTCGACGGCGCCCCGCAGCAGCCGCTGATGAAGCGTATGAAGCCCATCATCAAGAAGCGCGGCATGTTCAAGCTCGGCCGCGAGGTCATGAAGGCGGTGAAGGCGCTGTGAGCAAG
The DNA here is from genome assembly GCA_934661765.1 of uncultured Senegalimassilia sp. Next base: position 23,617 of record CAKUJT010000005.1, on the reverse strand, counting down.
GTTTGCGAGATCACGGTCAACGTCGACGAGGCGCTGTCCGTCAACAAGTACGAGGTCGACGAGGAGACTCCGCATATCGAGCTGGCTGAGGACGACGGTTCCGAGGCCTACAACGAGGAGTTCCTCAAGCTGGTCCGCGTCTGCCCTGCGGCCCTGTACAAGGTCGACGAGGACGGCGTGAAGTCCTTCGACTACGCCGGTTGCCTGGAGTGCGGCACCTGCCGCATCGCCTGCGAGGGCACCATCGTCAAGAAGTGGGTCAACCCCGGCCCGACGATGGGCATCGAGTACCGCTGCGGCTAGCATCTGCCTAACATATTCCCTGCCAACAGGGGAGCATAATAAGAGTGGGAGGGCCTTCGGGCCCTCCCACTCTTTACGTTTAGAGATACGCTCGACTCCTCATATCTATGAGGTATATTTGCCTGAGACGGGTGCGCAACCCGAGTACTTTCCGCCGTCACGCTCCTTGTCCGCGGCGGTTCGAGAGGGGTTTCAGGCTATTGCTGTCAAAAAACGCGCGAGTGCGTGCGGAGACACGGTCTGATCGCCGTGGGAGAGCTGTATTTGCATCAAGCCCTAGCTTGTATTCGTAACAACGTTGCGTTCGTTACCTAATACCTATCGTTTGTGAGGTCGTAAATAGCGGCAAACACGCACTCGCGTAATATTTGGCAGCAACTGCAGAAAAGGGCGCTTAGGCGGACTCTAGCGGCCCCAGAAGGAACATTGTGAAGGTGCTTTCGGCCACCAGCTTGCCTTCTGCCGTTTTGATATCCACGTGACACACCGTGGTGGTGCGGCCCTTGTGCGTGGTATGCGCGCTTACGGTTAAAAGCTGCGGCTTGACGGCGCGGATGAAGTTCGTGGCGCAGCTGATAGCCACGTTGTTCATGCCGTACGCATATGTTGCCATGCCTGCCGCGGCTTCCAGCATGCAGTTTACGAACCCGCCGAAGATGGTGCCGTGGTAGTTGCTTTGGTCTTGCGGCACCTCGATCTGGTAGACTACGCTGCCGGGATCAGAGCTTACGATGGTCACTGCTTGGCGGAAATCCGGTTGCGGCGGCACATTGTTCATCAGGCCTTCGATAAGCTGCGGAGTGAGTTCGGTCATGGCGTTTCCTCCTAATTCTTTCGGGCTCACATAGGCAGCTTAACCCGCTAGATACCATATGAAGATGGTCGGTATTGCAAAATTGTGCAAAACGGGGCTATCTAAAGCTATACGCTTCCTTTGGGGGTGCCTGACTATTCGATATGCATAAAAATAGCTGTTTCATCAGGTATAATTGCGATTAACGTCAAACCATTGAGTAAATCAGGGCGCGTCTCTTCATTTGCCTGATATTCATTCAGTAAACAGAATCAGGTCAAAATGTGATGAAATGCCCCATACATTTTCGTATAATCGTGAGAAGCAGACCGTAAGAGTCGTGTTGGAGTGGGGTGCAGATCCTCATGGGGAACAAGCTTTTCGCAAGGAGCGGAGTTTACCGATGAACCTGTCTCAGCTGTACTATTTTTCGAAGCTCTCGGAGTTAGAGCATTTTTCCAAAGCCGCCAAGGAACTCTATATCACGCAGCCTTCGCTTTCTCATGCCATCAAATCGCTTGAGACCGAACTGGGCGTGCAGCTATTCGAGCGCGAGGGCCGTCGTATGCGGCTCACGCCGTTCGGCAAGGAATTCGCTACGTACGTCAAACGCGGTCTTCGCGAGATCGACAAGGGCGTCGAGCTTGCACAGGAGTTCAACGGCAAGCTCGGCGGCACGGTCAACGTCGGTGCGGTGCTCACGGTGCAAGGCGACTACCTTCCGCCTCTGTTCCATGACTTCGCTGAAAACTATGGTCAGGAAGTCAAGCTCAACATGTTCCAGGGCTTCAGCATCCCTCTGGTCGAGGGCTTGGAGAATGATAAATACGATGTGGTGTTCGCGGCAGCAGGGGAGCGCAAGCCCAACCTGTGCTACGAACATGTGCTCTCGCATGAATTAGTCGTGGTCGTCAACAAGAACAACCCGCTTGCTGAGCGCGATTCCATCAGCATCTCCGAGCTTTCCGACTATGAGCTTCATACCTATCGTTTGGGTACGCCTATCGGCGAGGAGGTCAACGATCTGCTTGCGGAATACAGCCTCTCCGCAAAGCATGATTGCGAGGACGAGGTCTCGCTTGGAGGCATCATCTCGTCTATGCCTCATGACATCGCGCTCGCAACGCTTACCATCAGCTTGAAGGCGTTCGATCATCTTCGCTTCCTTCGCATCGAAGGTTTGCCTCAGGACTTCCATCCAATTTACCTCATCTATAAGCGGGATGCGTATCGCAGCTGCGCGGCTGAGCGGTTCATCCAGTTCTCGCAGGACTGGGTGCCTCCTAAGGATGCGATTCCCAGCACTGACAGCATGAATGGCAAATCCTGATTATAATCAGCTGCTTTGATATCAGCTTTACACGGACGCCCGGATTTGGACGTCCGTTTTCGTGATGACGGGTTGTAGGTGCACCCGAGTCCGGCTAATTGGTGATAGGGAGCAAAAAAGAACCGCTCTGAAACTGAGCGGTTCTTTTGCAAGTGAATTTGTTCTTGCGATCAAATCCCTTTGGAGGGTTACAGCTGGTACTCGACCTTGCCGCCGAACTTCTGGCAGTTGCGGGCAATGGTGATGCGCTGGACGTTCGGGGCGCCCTCCTCGAGCCACATGGCGCGAGCGTCGCGGTACAGGCGCTCGGTCGGGCCGTAGGGGGAGTCCTCGAAGTAGCCGTCGCCGCCGAAGATCTCCAGCATGCCGTCGGAGACGATGCGGGTGGAGTAGATGGAGAACAGCTTGCACATGGCGGCCTTCTCCTCGATGTACTTGCCGTTGGGGTCGGCGTCGTACTCGCGGCCGAAGTCGTAGACCATGCAGCGCAGGGCGTGCGTGTACATCTGCATCTCGGCGATCTCGCGCTTGATCATCTGGCGGGAAGCGATCGGCTTGCCGAAGGTGATGCGGTCGTTGGCGCGGGCCAGGGAGATCTCCAGCATGCGCTGGCACATGCCCAGGTTGGAGGCCGCGATGTGGGCGCGGGAGACGGACAGGGAGTGGATTGCGATCTCCATGCCCTGGCCCTCTTCGCCGAGCAGGTACTTCTTGTCCAGCTTCATGTCGGTGAACTTAAGGCCGGTGTGGGCAGCGCCGCGAGCGCCCATCATGTGGGGCATCGGGGTGACCTCGTAGCCGGGGGTGTCGACGGGCACGAAGAAGGCGGACAGGCGCTCGTCGCCGGACTTGGTCTCGTCGGTGACGGCGATGACGTAGGCGAACTCGCAGCAGTCGGTGTGGGAGATCAGCCACTTCTCGCCGTTGAGGACGTAGTCGCCGTTCTCGTCCTTCACCGCGGTGGTGTGGATGTCGGCGCCGGTGCCGCCGGACTGCTCGGTCAGGGCGAAGCAGGTGAAGATGGTCTTGTCCTGGAACTTGTCCATGTACTGGGCCTTCAGCTCATCCGAACCGTAGTCGTCCAGGATGCGCCAGTTCAGGTCGGCAGCGTAGTGCAGGTGCATGCGCATGCCGCCCGGGCCGCGGGAGAACTGCTCCTGCACGCGCAGGATGTCGAGCTCGGACAGGTCCCAGCCGCCGTACTGGGCCGGCAGGGCGAAGCGGTACAGGTCGTTCTCCTTGGCCAGCTCGTAGAACTTCTCCGGGAAGACGTTCGTGACCTCGATCTCGGGCTGCATCTCCTCGAACGGGCCCTCGGCCAGGTTCTTGATCTGCTCGAGGTAGGCCTCGAACTGCTCCTTGGACAATTTGCTCATGTGAACCCTCCTTAAGGTTACCTAAGCGCTTACCTTGTTGAACTGCAGTTTGTCGGCTTTCGCTTCCTCGCCGCAGCTCAGCTTGTGTCTTCATTTTGCGCCGTGCCCCGGGTTGCGTCTAATGCAATCGGCATCCCAAAACCACGTCGATTCATAACCTGCATCTATACATACTGAACAATCTGGGGAGATGGTATGTAGGTTCAGGGGATTGGTTTTGCTCAATTCGTTGAAATTGACTATGTAAAACGAATTAAAATACCCAAATCACAAGGCATGTGTAAACGGTTCATAGCTTGCTTCTTTGCTATGATGCGAACTGATAGACACCATCTATGAACGATTCGGCAAATAGCATTGACAAGCGCGTATGCTGCCTCATCGTTGGTCAAGTATGAGTGGATCGCGTTTTCCTCCATTGGCTTTTCGGGCTCGAAATTGGGTCAGAATCGAAATACTGTGGTGTAGCTTTACAGTTTCAGGGTGGGTTTGCGGTTTGCGGCTCGGTATCATTGTCTTAGCAAGATGCAGATGACGGATCTTTTGTAAGGGGGTTTGCATGGATTTCCGTCTTAGCGAGGCCGATCGCGTGCTCATCGATCATGTGCGCAAATTCGGCGTTAAATATTTCAATCAAGATACGGTCGCGCAATGGCGCTCGGATATGGGCTTGCCTGATGAGGTGGTGCGCGATTTCGTGAACCTCGATTTCAACGGGTTCGGCGTCATCCACCGCCGCGATCATGTGCAATACGATATGTTGGCGCAGGTGCTCGTGCTTGAGGAGCTCTCCCGTATATCCGGTACCACGCTGCCGTTCCAAAACGACTTCCTGCAGTTGCAGATCCTCGAGGCGTTCGCCAGCCCGGCGCAAACCGATTCCATTCGCATGGAATATCAACATACGGGGCGTTTGACGTTCGCGTTCGCGGTGTCCGAGCCCTCTGCCGGTTCCGACACCATGAGCATGAGCACGCATGTGCGCACCGTTGACGGCGTGCTGGCTATGAACGGTGAGAAGCTGTTCGTCAACAACGGTGAATACGCACCGGCGTTGCTTGTCGCAGCCATTGACGAGGACGCGCCTCAAGTCGGCGGGCACCCCGCGCTGTCCATGTGGATGATCCCTTGCTCCGCTCCCGGCATCACGGCAGTGCCGGAGGACAAGATCGGCCAGGAGATGCTTCCCTTCGCGCATATCCAATTTGATAACGTGCGGCTCGATGAGAGCTGGAGGCTTTCCGGTCCGGCTCGGGGCTTCTCCCAGCTTCTTGCCTTCTTCGAGTATGGACGCGTCTTCGCTTGCGCAACCGCTTTGGGGCTGGCGCAGGCGGCCATGGACGATGCGGTCAAGTGGGCGGGGGAGCGCAAGGCCTTCGGGAAGAGCGTGTCCGAGTTCCAGCAGGTGCAGGAGATGCTCACCGATATGGAGGTGAAGCTCGTCAACATGCGTCATATGGTATATAAGGCTGCATGGGAATTCGATCATGGGTGCCACGAGCGCCTGACCGTTGCCCTTATGAAGCGTTATGTCCCCCGCGCCGCCACTGAGGTTGCCAGCGATGCGATGCAGATTCTCGGTGGGCGAGGGTACACCACCCATGAGCGCATCAGCTCGATTTGGCAAGACTGTCGAGGGTTCCAGATCGCCGAGGGCACCGATCAGATCATGGTCTACATCGCCGCTCCGCTCATCATGGCCAAATATGCTTCAGATATCGAAGGTTAGCGGTTTGCTACATATATATGTTCAATAGCAAGGAGCGGGCGTTGGCCTGCTCCTTATTTGTGCAAGCGCCCAACCGTTCGCCGGCTCATTCGGCTCGATAACGGTTATCCGATGCTGCTCATCGGTACTCATGTCTACTGATTCCTGTTTCTATGAATTGCAACCCGTAATCTATAGAAATGAGCGAAAAACCTATGCAAAACACTCGCATGAAACATCAAACGATAGACAGTATCTATAGACCGATGGACAAATCTTAAATACTGACCGTAACCTTATATGCAGATTCGGCGGATTATACTTAGCGAATTTGTTCTTGGATCGGCAACGCTTTATGGAGTTAATCCAAGACGCTTTCCGCTTTGAGGGAATTCTGGCCCCCTCAAAGCGGGAGCGATCGTCTTGCTTTTCAACTAAGGAGGAAGAAAGTGGGCGAAACCGCAAAGTACACGGATAAGATGAGCGTGCGTCACATTCTCATCGTTATCTCGGGCATCATGATCACGTTCGGATGCTCGGCTCTGGTCTTCTCGACCTGGAGCGCATTCCAGGCAGTCGTGCCTGAGCAGTTGGGCGTCGACACGGCTACGTGGGCGCTCTACATCACCGTTCTGTATCTTGCCGAGGCTTTCTCGGCACCGTTCATCGGCAAGCTGCTGGCTAAGACCGACATCCGCATCGTGCTTTCCGCATCCGCGCTGCTCGTCGGCCTCGGCTTCATCCTGATCTCCATCGTGAAGACCCTTTGGATCTTCTACGTTGCCGGTCTTATGATGGGCCTTGGCGAAGTCGGTCTGCTGTGGCTGGCCGTCCCGACGCTGTGCAACAAGTGGTTCAACAAGAACTCCGGCACCATCATCGGCGCCTGCATGGCCTTCACCGGCATCGGCGGTGCCATCTGGCTGCAGGTGTTCAATGCTCTGAACGCTTCCGGCATGGACATCTGGACCATCTACATGATCTGGGGTATTGCTGCTCTGGTCACCTCCCTGCCGTTCACCCTGCTGTGCATCCGCTCCACTCCCGAGGAGTGCGGCTGCCTGCCCTATGGCGCTCCGCAGACCGCTTCCGGCAAGCCTGCCGGCCTGGATGCCGGTAAGGCTATGAAGTCCGTCGCCTTCTACGCTGTGTTCCTGCTGGCTGGCATCATCAACCTGCTGACCATCGTCGCTCAGCAGTTCCCGAAGTACACCAAGTCCCTCGACGACGGCACCGGCACCATGCTGGCCGTGGGCGTCACCATGGCAACCGTCATGATGGCTTCCCAGGCTGTCTGCAAGCTTGCCCTGGGCGTGTGCGCTGACAAGAACTCCAAGGTCAGCTTCCTGGCCGCTTGCGCAACCGGCATCATCGGCGTTCTGCTCGTGTGGTTCGGCACCGGTTCCACCATGGTCCTGTACGCTGGCGCCGCGGTTTACGGCTTCTTCTTCGCCAGCTGCGTCGTGCTCGTGCCCATCCTGGTCCGTCAGCTGTTCGGTCAGCGCGAGTACCCCGAGATCTACTCCCGCGTTTCCATGTTCGTCAACATCGTGGGTGCTATCGGTGCTCCGTTCTGGGCTCTGTTCGGCAAGAACTACCCGATGCTGTTCACCGTCGCCATCGTTTTGCTCGTCGTCGTCCTGCTGCTCGGCATCTTCTGCTTCAGCAAGATGAAGGGCCTGCAGGAGCAGTGGACCGAGTAATCGGCTTTCGCTGAAATCGGTACAGGCTTCGGTAAAACCCGCAGCTTACAGAAAAGGCCGCCCGTTTGGGCGGCCTTTTTCAGTGTTTGGAATCCCATTCGAAGCTTCGGGTGAACTCGATGAAGTTCTCGACCGCCCGCGTCTTATAGGAAGCCGTCTTAAACGTCAAGCATACCGTGTGGAAGTCGTCATCGACTTGGGTGAGCTTCTTGGTTATAAGCTCGCGAAAAGGGGAGAGGCCGATCGTGTTGAGCGCCAGCCCCACGGTCCCCGTGGTGCTGTCCACCATCGAACCCAAGGTGATCTCATCGTTGGCGCTTGTGTGATACGGCGTGATACCGTGGGTTTTCATGAGTCGGGCAACCTCGGCGCCTATAGGCGTGTTCGCCGGGTAGGTAATCACCTCGCGTCCGCGCAGGTCTTCAAGCTTGAGGTTCTTGCTCCACGCAAGTTTATCGCTTCGATGCACCACGGCTACGAGCTGCTGTGTGAGCACGGGGACGAAGGTGAGGTTGGGCTTGTCGGGCACGTATGCGGTGAAGGCAAGCTCGTAACGATCGTTCTCCAAGTCCTCGATTAGGGGAAGCGTCAAGCCTTGGAACACGTTGACTTGAGCGCTTCTGCCATATGTCTCACGGTAGCGCTTGATAAGCGCCGGGAGATAGTCGCTCTGGATGGTGTAGATGGCCCCGATATCGATGCTTCCCGTCGGCGAGCCCGCATGCTCCTTTGCCAGGGCAATGCCCTTCTCAAGGGCGTTGAGCGCCTCTGTCGCGTATTCGTAGAATTCGGCTCCGTAGCGCGTCAGCCTGATGGTTCGCCCCTCGCGTTTGAACAGGGGGATGCCAAGCTCCTTTTCCAGCTGCGAGATCGAATTCGAGAGCGTCGGCTGCGAGATGAACAGCTCCTCGGCAGCATGGGTGTAGTGCTTAACCTCGGCTAACTTGCGAAAATAGTACAGCTGTGACAGGTTCATAGGCACCTCCGGCTTGTGGCGCTCGCGTGAGAGCTTACAGCTAACTTTAATGCATTGCTATGTTTATGCACGGCGAATATCGGTGGGGTGCAGGATTGTTTCTTGTGTCAACGCGAAAAACCGCCCCGAAGGACGGCTTTCCGCACAAGCTGAAGGCAAGCGCTTAGGCTTGAACCCTGGAACCGGCCAAAAGGAGTTTCCGGTTCCAGGAGAGTAATGCTTAGTCGAAGGTGTACTCGATCTTGCCGCCGTGGTTCTGGCACTCGCGGGCGATCGTGATGCGCTGCACGCAGGGAGCGCCTTCCTCAAGCCACATGGCGCGGCAGTCGCGATACAGACGCTCGGTGGGGCCGTAGGGGCAATCCTCGAAGTAGCCGTCGCCGCCGAAGATCTCGAGCATCTCGTCGGACACCAGCTTGACGGTGTCGATTGAGAACAGCTTGCAGATAGCGGCCTTCTCGGTGACGTACTCGTTGTGCGGGTTCTTGTTGAAGTCGCGAGCGAAATCGTAGATGGCGCAACGCAGAACATGGATCATCTTCTGCATGTCGGCGATCTTGGCCTTGATCATCTGACGGGAAGCGATCGGCTTGCCGAAGGTGATGCGGTCGTTAGCGCGCTTGAGGGAAATCTCGAGCATGCGCTGGGCCATGCCAAGGTTGGACATGGCGATGTGCACGCGGGAGACGGACAGGGAGTGGATGGCGATCTCCATGCCCTGTCCCTCCTTGCCGAGCAGGTACTTCGGCTCGAGCACCAGGTTGGTGAACTTCAGGCCTGCATGGCCGGCGCCGCGGCAACCCATCATGTGGGGCATCGGGACGATCTCAAAGCCCGGAGCGTTGTTGGGAACCAGGAAGCCGGACAGACGGGTATCCTTGTCGTCATCGGGGTTGGTCACAGCGATGACGTAGGTGTAATCGGAGCAGTCGGTATGGCTGATCAGCCACTTCTCGCCGTTCAGGACATAGTTGCCGTCGGCGTTCTTGATGGCGGTGGTGTGCAGGTCGGCGCCCGTGCCGCCGGTCTGCTCGGTGATGGCGAAGTTGCAGTACACGGTCTTGTCCTGGAACTTGCTCATCAGCTCGGCCTTGACCTCGTCGGTGCCGTAGTCGTCAAGGATGCGCCAGTTCATGTCGGCGGCGTGATGCAGGTGCATGCGCATGCCGCCCGGGCCGCGGGAGAACTCTTCCTGGACGCGCAGGATCTCAAGCTCGTCGAGATCCCATCCGCCGTACTCGCTGGGCAGGTAGAAGCGATACAGGTCGTTCTTCTTGGCAAGCTCGTAGAACTCCTCCGGGAAGGTGTTGGTGACCTCGACCTCTTTCTGAATCTCCTCGAACGGACCTTCGGCAAGCTCGCGGATCTGCTTCAGATACGCTTCGAATTGCTCGTCGGTGATCTTTGCATTGGGATTCATGTGAACCTCCTTAGACTTTGCCCGCCTATCCGCGCTCACGTTTTGCTCAGGTAGGCTGTATCGGCTTTCGACACCATCGATTATGCGACCCTGTTCATAAGAAATCCAATTCAGTGTCCCAAACGATTCGGACGAAAGTATTTGGATAACGAATAATGGCGGAAACGCTGTCGAAATCGGTTCTGATTTACTCCATAGTCCCAGGTGAAAAGCGATTTTCAACCAAACGAAAACACCCCCGCAGCCTCAGAGGAGGCGGCGGGGGTGCAAGATGTCGGGTGTTTGCTCCGTTATTTGATCTGATCCATGTTCAGCATAGAGATGCGGTCCATGGAGCGTTTCACGATGCCGATGCCCTCGATCAGCGCGTAGAGCTCGAAACCGCTCTTGCAGCGGAATGCGCACTCCTCGCAAGGGATCTTGTTGCAATAGGCGAAGGCGTCTTCAGCGGCCAGCGCGAACACCAGGGGAGGGAATTTCTTGGGCATGATGTATTTCAACTGCATGCCCGTGAACGTTTTGAGGGCGACCCAGCGGATGCGGTAACGCGATGCATCCTGGATCTTCCACGTGACGATGACGGCATTGTTGTTGAAGCCTCCGTCGATGTGGTAGTCGAACACAACCCCCTCGGGCAGCTCATCAGCATCCACGAACGTCATATGCTCGTTATCGGTGTCCGCATCGTCGTTGAGACATGTGTACGGCGGCTGGCCTACCAGCGTGCGTCCGGTGCCCGTGTAGGAAGCCTCTGTGTCGCCGTTGAGCGCGACCAGCACGTTTCCAGCCGTATCCTTCACGAAGGGGAGATCATCGGCTGCAACGCGGGGCTTCCAGGTTGCGCGGGTGCGGGTGATGCTGTATTGCTGTTCGATCATTGTTATTCCTCAATACCCATACGATGCTTGATTTCCTTGGCCAGCACGAAACGCTGCACCTTGCCGGTGGCGGTGCGGGGGATCTCGTCGATGACCTCAAGACGTTCGGGCCACAGGCGTTTAGCGATTCCCTTGCCATCCATGTATTCTAGCAAGTCATGCAGGCACAGCTCTTCTCCATCCGGGTCGGCCGGCACGGCGAACAGGCAGATCCTCTCGCCTAGACGCTCGTCGGGCATGCCGATCGTCGCATGATCGACGATCTGGTCCCAACCCATGACGTCGTCGTCGACCTCGCGAGCGGAAATATTCTCGCCACCGCGGATGATGATCTCCTTTTTGCGGCCGTTGATCTTCACGCGGCCCTGCTCATCGATGGTGCACAAATCGCCGCTGTAGAACCAGCCTTCATCGTCCAACGCCTCGTCGGTGCGTTCCGGATCGTTCAGGTAGCCTACGAACATATGCGGCCCGCGGCTTGCTTCCTCTCCTTGGACGCCCGGCGCTACCTCTTGGCGGTGCTCGTCGACGGCCTTCACCTCGATCCCAGGATAGGGGACGCCCGAGAAGCGGCCGTTCCACTCCACGCACCTGTCGCGGGGAACGCGCAGGTGAGGGCAGCTTTCGGTGGAGCCGTACAGCTCGCAGAGCAAAAACCCATGGCGGTTCGCCATCTCGATGAGGCTGCCCGGCACGGGCGCCCCTCCGCACAGGAAGTACTTGAGGGTGGGGATGGTCTTGCCCGATTCCTCGAGGTATTTCAGCAGGTCGTGCACGAACGGTGTAGCGCCGCAGGACCAGGTGACGTTCTCTCGGTTGATCAGCTCGACCGCCTCATCGGCCTTGAAGCGCAGCTGTAGCACGCAGCGTCCACCCGTGAGCATCGGCGATATCAGGCCATGGAAAAAACCCGTTGCATGGTTGAGCGGGGAAGGCATCCATACGGTGTCATCGGGACCAAGTTCAAGGTCGTTCGAGAACACCCGCTCCGAATACAACAGGTTGTTATGTGTGAACAGCGCGGCTTTCGGTTTTCCGGTCGTGCCCGATGTCGACAAGATGCAGGCGACATCGTCGGAATGCGCCGGGCAAGGGCCGGTGAAGGGCGCAACGGATTCCAAGACCTTTGAAAGCGTTGCAGCGTTCTTGTCGTGCGCAGGTTGGACTTTGTCCAAGAGCAGCAATGCGCGCAACGATGGAATGCGATCCTTAAACTTCTCGAATTCCAACTCGTAGTCCGTTTTATACGAGAATGTGGGGCAGATATATGCCGTCGTGCCGACCTGATTGAAGATAAATTCCAAATCGGCGGCGTTCATGGCGGTTGCAACAGGATGCATGACGGCGCCGATTTTGACGCACGCCACGTAGATCATGCAGAATTCCGCCCATTTGGGAACCTGAAAGGAGACGACATCGCCGTTTCGCACGCCCTTTTCCGTGAGCCAGGCGGCGATGCGGCTTGCTCCCTCGTCCACCTCGCGATACGTGAACGAGCAACCTAGGTCGTCCTGAACGTAAACGCGATCGGCGAATCGAGTGCTGCGGTCCTGCCAGACGTCTGCGATGGTGTCGGTTCCCCAGGCGCCGCTTTCGTAAAAGCGCCGCTTTTCAGCTTCGTTGATTTTGACGTCGGTGATCATAGGACCCCTCCATATGATATGGGGAAGGGGCGAACGGCGTCGCCCCTTCCCAAGCAACTCTGTCGCTATGCAAGAAAGCCTTTGGGTAAGGATATATTACTTGCCCTGAAGCACTGCCAGGTCGACGGGGCCGCAAACGGCGCCCTCGGCCTCGGCGGCCTTGATCTCATCCTCGCTGTAGCCGAGTTCCTTCATGACGTCCTCGGTGGCAGAGCCCAGCTTGCCGCCCGGGATCAGATCCTCGGTCTCGCCGAGCTCGAACTGGACGGGGGCGGTGGGGCACCAACGCGGGCCGGCCGGGTACTGAACGGGCTTGATGTACTCGTTGATCAGCGCGTTCTGGTCCTCGTAGATGTCGTTAGGCGTCTGAGCCGGCTCGCAGGGCATGTCGTTCTCGGAGAACATCTTCAGCAGCTCCTCGCGCGTGAACTGCGCGAAGCCGTCGTCGAGGATCTTGACGACCTCGGGGGCCAGGCCCTTGTCGTTGACCGTCTGGCAGCAGCTGTAGTCCGGATGCTCGGCAAGCTCGTCGCGGCCGATGAGGTGCATGACGCGCGGCCAATCGCGGTCGTACTCGGGCAGGCACAGGACGACCCACTTCTGGTCCTTGGAGCGGAACACGTTGTTCAGCGGGTTGTTGACCTCCAGGCGGCTCTTCGGATAGGGATTGCCGTACTGGGCGGAGATCATGCCCGTAGCCAGAGTGTAGATGCCGGCGTGCTGCAGCGCGCAGGTGACGTAATCGCCCTCGCCGGTCTTCTCGCGACCCTGCAGCGCGGCCAGGATGCCTGCCACCAGGAACACGGAGCACTGGTAATCGCCGTAGCCGTTGGTCGGGATCATGGGGGAGTCGCCCTTGTTGACGGTGGTGCCGAAGACGCCGCCGCGGCCCATGTAGCAGGTCACGTCGAAGCCGGCGGCATCCTTCTCAGGACCCTTCTTGCCGTAGCCCAGGCCATGGCCCATGATCAGGCGCGGGAACTTCGCATGCAGGCTCTCCCAGTCCAGGCCCATCTTGGCCAGGGACTTGGTGCGGGTGTTGGTGATGAAGACGTCGGCGTCCTCGAGCAGCTTCATCATGACCTCGTTGCCCTTCTCGGACTTGAGGTTCAGCGCGACGAAGCGCTTATGGAAGTTGGCGACGTCGAATGCGAGGTTCTCCTCGTCGCTGGAGGGCATGCCGAACACGACTGCCTGGTTCGTACGGCACGGATCGCCCTTGAACGCCTCAACCTTGATGACGTCGGCACCCCACTCGCCGAGGATACGGCCGGTGGTCGGGGTTGCCAAGAACGTGGTGAGGTCGACGACCTTCAGACCCTTCAAAGGTTGCATACTAAAATCCTCCTTGCTTAGATGCGTTCCCGGTTATCCGGGGTTCGAGCGATTCAGCGTTCTGGCTCGCTGGCGGCTCGATAGCGTTTCGCTGGTAAGGAAAAGAGGGCCATCCACGCAATGGCAGACGACCCTCCTCTCGAAGTGAATTTGTTCCTGCGATCGACGCCGATCAAAGGGTGATTACAGCTGGTACTCGACCTTGCCGCCGAACTTCTGGCAGTTGCGGGCAATGGTGATGCGCTGGACGTTCGGGGCGCCCTCCTCGAGCCACATGGCGCGAGCGTCGCGGTACAGGCGCTCGGTCGGGCCGTAGGGGGAGTCCTCGAAGTAGCCGTCGCCGCCGAAGATCTCCAGCATGCCGTCGGAGACGATGCGGGTGGAGTAGATGGAGAACAGCTTGCACATGGCGGCCTTCTCCTCGATGTACTTGCCGTTGGGGTCGGCGTCGTACTCGCGGCCGAAGTCGTAGACCATGCAGCGCAGGGCGTGCGTGTACATCTGCATCTCGGCGATCTCGCGCTTGATCATCTGGCGGGAAGCGATCGGCTTGCCGAAGGTGATGCGGTCGTTGGCGCGGGCCAGGGAGATCTCCAGCATGCGCTGGCACATGCCCAGGTTGGAGGCCGCGATGTGGGCGCGGGAGACGGACAGGGAGTGGATTGCGATCTCCATGCCCTGGCCCTCTTCGCCGAGCAGGTACTTCTTGTCCAGCTTCATGTCGGTGAACTTAAGGCCGGTGTGGGCAGCGCCGCGAGCGCCCATCATGTGGGGCATCGGGGTGACCTCGTAGCCGGGGGTGTCGACGGGCACGAAGAAGGCGGACAGGCGCTCGTCGCCGGACTTGGTCTCGTCGGTGACGGCGATGACGTAGGCGAACTCGCAGCAGTCGGTGTGGGAGATCAGCCACTTCTCGCCGTTGAGGACGTAGTCGCCGTTCTCGTCCTTCACCGCGGTGGTGTGGATGTCGGCGCCGGTGCCGCCGGACTGCTCGGTCAGGGCGAAGCAGGTGAAGATGGTCTTGTCCTGGAACTTGTCCATGTACTGGGCCTTCAGCTCATCCGAACCGTAGTCGTCCAGGATGCGCCAGTTCAGGTCGGCAGCGTAGTGCAGGTGCATGCGCATGCCGCCCGGGCCGCGGGAGAACTGCTCCTGCACGCGCAGGATGTCGAGCTCGGACAGGTCCCAGCCGCCGTACTGGGCCGGCAGGGCGAAGCGGTACAGGTCGTTCTCCTTGGCCAGCTCGTAGAACTTCTCCGGGAAGACGTTCGTGACCTCGATCTCGGGCTGCATCTCCTCGAACGGGCCCTCGGCCAGGTTCTTGATCTGCTCGAGGTAGGCCTCGAACTGCTCCTTGGACAATTTGCTCATCAAATCCTCCTTTGGGAAATTGGGATCGGTTCCTTCAACCGAATCCCTTTGACGCCACCCATTTTGCGCACTTTCGCTGCTTTGGTCTAATGCATGAAATCTAGCGGTTTCCCAGGCAAATCATAGAAGCGATGCATAGTAATCTATGCATGTGACATATAATCCCAGGTGAGCATGAGTAAGGTGGATGGGGAAGATATGTTGGATATATGAATCGACTGATGTTGTTATATGGGACAGCTGAAGTAAAGTGTCCAAATCGATGATCTTAGAGGACTGATTGCTACTGCATTAGCATCATTTCTACCTCTTGACATCTGGCGGATGCTAGGTGGCGTCGAATTCTGGTTTAAAGGTCGATTTCAAGCGATTTGCAGTGAATTGTTACTGTAGTAGAATATTATGTAGCCCTAACGGTCTACGAGTTCTAACTCATTGTCTCTCATTCTGATTGGAATCCTAGAAGGCGGGAAAAGTGCTATGAATGAAGAGTTTGCCGATTCTCTTACGCTTGCCCTGTCCTATTACGTTGCGCTTTCGCCTGCTGCCGGGTTCCAGGGTCGTTGCGCTATGAGCATCCCTGCCGACATCGAGGGCAAGCGGGTCCTCGATGTCTGTTGCCGTAAGGGCAAGGGGGCCTTCGCCTTGGCAGATGCCGTCGGGCCTTTGGGGCTCGTCGTCGGCGTGGACCCTGATGCGGACAATGTTGCCACCGCATGCGCTACGGCACCTGGGAATCATTGGGCTGGTGCGTCTTGGGAACGCCACCTTCGTTTTTCGCTTGCGATTCCCGAGAACCTTTCCCAAGCCCGCATCAACGACGCGTCGTTCGACCTGGTGTATATCAACAGCGTTTTGAACCTTGCGTGGTCGTTGTCCGCCGCGTTGGCCGAGTTCGCCCGGGTGTTGGCGCCCGGGGGAAGGCTCTGGGTTGCGCAGGGCGTGTTCGCCGAGGATGGTTCGGACGCGCAAGGGGGCATAGTAGGCGAATCGGGGGCGATCGATGTCTTTTCCCAAGCGCGTTCGTGCGCTACGTTCGAGCGGATGTGCTTGGAGGCCGGTTTTTCCTCCGTTTCCTTCTCGTCCATATCGCCGCTTGCCAGCGAAGATCCGTGCGAAGGGGAATGCCCAGGCGGCGCAAGGTTTTACCTAGCCGATGCCTGCGCAACCATATAACGTGGTTCAGATGTTTTGAACCGGCGCATATTGCGTTTTATGGTGAACTTGCGTCTGAGGACGCCGGTGCTGGTAAATCGATCTTGCGTATGGTATAAAAGTTTTGCATTGCAGCAAGCGCGCGACGGCGCGCACCATACTTTCGCAGACGGAAAGTGGGTTTTTACCCGCTTTTTTGTATGTTAGGGCACAGAAAGGAGCTTATGAGCGTGCTCAGCAAGAAGGAAACCGAGCTGCTTGACGCGCTGGAGCCCCGTGCGGCGTCCGAAGGCGTTGAGATCGTGACCGTGCAGGTCGTAGGCGCCAAGAAGGCGCCTACTATTCGCGTGTTCATAGACACGCCCGAGGGCGTGAGCTTCGATGAACTGGCGAAAGCGCAGGCATGGATCAACGACATCATGGATGCTCTCGACCCGTTCCCCGGAGCCTACACCCTTGAGGTGTCCTCGCCGGGCATCGACCGCCCGTTGCGCACGGAGCAGCATTTCGCGCGTTACGCCGGTCAGCAGGCCGTCGTGAAGCTCGCCCATCCCATCGACGGGCGCAGCAACTTCACCGGCACGATCGTTTCGGCCCATGACGGCAACGTCGTCATGGACGTCGACGGCCAGCAGGCCGTTCTGCCGATCGATCAGATGAAACGCGCCCATCTGAAGGGCATCGTGGATTTCAGCTCCTAGCCGAGCTGTTTGGAGAAAGGAAGCTAAAACGTGGCAAGTTCTGAGTTGATCGAGGCTTTGCAGGCCTTGGCCCATGAGCGCAAGATCGACGAGTTCTATCTGATCGACCGCTTGGAAGCCTCCCTGGCCAAAAGCTATCAGCATATCCTCGACCTCGAGTGGGACGCTCGAGTGACCATCGACCGCCAGACGGGCAAGATCTACGTCTACGAGCTGGTCCCGGTCGGCGAGCCCGACGAGGAGACCGGCGAGTACTCCGAGTTCGAGGAGCGCGACGTCACCCCCGCCGACGTCAGCCGCATCGCTGCGCAGAACGCCAAGAGCGTCATCAGCTCCATCGTTCGCGAGGCTGGTCGTCAGTCCATTTACGAGGAGTTCGCCGGCCGCGTCGGCGACCTGGTCACCGGCACTGTGCTGCAGGGCACGCCCGATTTCACCATCATCAAGATCCGCGACGGCGTCGAGGCGGAGCTTCCGCATTACGACGTGAAGCGCTACCCCGGCGAGCGCAACGAGCGCCCCGCCGGCGAGCACTATCGTCACAACCAGCGCCTGAAGGTGCTCATCATCGAGGTCCGCGATCCCGGTTCGGATGCCCCGCGCATGCGCGGCGAGCAGGCCCGCCCGGCCATCGTCGTGTCCCGCACGCATCCCGACCTTATCCGCCGCCTGTTCGAGATCGAGGTTCCCGAGATCTACGACGGCCTGGTCGAGATCAAGTCCATCGCTCGCGAGCCCGGCGCCCGCTCCAAGGTCGCCGTCACCTCCCGCGAGCATAACCTCGATCCCGTGGGCGCCTGCGTCGGCCCCAAGGGCAGCCGCGTGCGCATGGTCGTCGAGGAGCTGCGCAACGAGCGCGTCGACGTCATCCAGTGGGATGAGGACCCGGCTCGCTACGTGGCGAACGCCCTTTCCCCGGCCAAGGTCGATCGCGTCCTGGTCGACGAGGAGAACAACTACGCAACCGTCATCGTGCCCGACGACCAGCTGTCGCTGGCCATCGGCAAGGAGGGCCAGAACGCCCGCCTGGCCGCGCGTCTGACCGGTTGGCACATCGACATCAAGTCCGCCAGCTTCACCGGCGCCCCGCTTCCGAAGACCGAGAACATGCTCATCGATGAGGATGATCTCGAGGACGAGGAGGAGCTGTGCGCTTACGTTGATGAAAACGGCGTCCGCTGCCGCAACCATGCCCGTCCCGACAGCTGCTTCTGCGGCATCCACGACGGCCTGGACGAGGAATAGGCGTCACATATGGCAACGGCAACCAACACGGGCAAACGACAACGCAGCTGCATCGCCTGCGGCGCGCAGGCCGACAAAACGGGCCTGCTGCGCATCGTACGCACCCCTGAAGGGGCCGTTGCGTTCGATGCCACGGGCCGCGCACCGGGTAGGGGCGCCTATGTGTGCTCCGCGGAATGCTTCGCAGCCGCGTGCAAGAGGAACAAGCTCGACCGAGCGCTTAAGGCGACGCTCGGCAGCGATGATTACGACCGGATCGCCGCCGATATCGCCGCGCACGCGCGCGATGCGAGGGAAATGTAGAGGAGTGGTATATGGCCAGCATGCGAGTACATGAGTTGGCGAAGGAGTTCAACATGTCCAGCAAGGACATGCTCGATAAGCTCCACGAAATGAAGATCACCGCGAAAAGCCATGCCAGCATGCTGGCTGAGTCCGATGTGGAGAAGGTTCGCCAGAACCTGTCCCCCGAGATCAAGGAGCGTGCGGGCGAGCTTCCGGCCGAAGAGGCCAAGCAGCTCGCCGAGGAGCGCGCCGAGGCCAAGCGCCAGCAGGCCGAGGCCGAGCGCGCCCGTCGCGAGGCCGTCGAGCAGGAGCGCGCGGCCCGCGAGGCCGAGCGCGCCAAGCGCGCTGAAGAGGGCGGCTCTGCGGCCAAGCCCGCTGCCGCCAAGCCGCACGCCAAGAAGGTGACCAACAACCCCTTCGAGAGCCTGGCAAGCCAGATCGAATCCGAGAAGGAGCGCGTGGCCCGCGAAGCCGCAGAGCGCAAGGCCCGCGCCCGCGCCGCCGCCATGGCCAAGGAAGTCGCTAAGAAGCAGGCCGTCGAGGAGGCCCTGCGCAACCGCAACTCCAAGGGTTCGGCCCACAAGCCCGCAGCCGCCGCTCCCAAGCGCCAGGCACCGGTGCTCGGCGCCCGCAAGTCCAGCTTCGACAGCCTGCTCTCCCAGATCGAGTCCGAGAAGCAGCGCATCGAGAAGCAGAAGGCCGAGCAGCCCGCCCGCGGCGCCGATGCCAACAAGCAGCAGCGCGGCGCGCGCAAGCACGGCAAGAAGGGCATGCACGTCGAACAGCACGTGCCCGAGCTCGAGCAGCAGGCTTCGGGCGAGGACCGCTACGCCCAGATGGCCGTGAAGGCCGAGGAGCTGCAGCGCGACAAGGTGCTCGCCGAGGCGCGTGCCGCCGTCGCCGCCGCCAACTCCCATGAGGGCGAGGGTCGTCGTAAGAAGCGCAAGCAGAAGCGCGAGGCCGAGGCCCGCGAGCGCATGGAGATGGAGGCCATCGAGCGCGGTCTCGATCCGAGCCTCGTGCTCGACGATTCCGTCGTCGAGATCCCGCAGGGTTCCACCGTGGCCAAGTTCGCCGAGCTCCTCGGCGTGCAGCCCAACGACGTCATCAAGCGACTGTTCATGCTCGGCCAGGTGCTGACGCTCACGCAGTCCATGTCCGACGAGCTCGTCGAGCTCATCGCCGACGATATGGGCCGCAAGGTGCGCGTCGTGTCCCCTGAAGAGGAGTTCGCTATCGTCTACCACGACAGCGACGAGGACCTCAAGCCGCGTCCGCCTGTCGTCACCGTCATGGGCCACGTCGACCACGGCAAGACGTCGCTGCTCGACGCCATCCGCCACACCGGCGTCGCCGAGGGCGAGGCCGGCGGCATCACGCAGCACATCGGCGCCTCGGTCGTTCGCATCGGCGATCGTCAGATCACCTTCATCGATACGCCCGGCCACGAGGCCTTCACGGCCATGCGTGCCCGCGGTGCCCAGGTGACCGACGTTATCGTCCTGGTCGTCGCCTCCGATGACGGCGTCATGCCGCAGACCATCGAGGCCATCAACCACGCCAAGGCCGCAAACGTGCCGATCGTGGTGGCCGTCAACAAGATCGACAAGCCCGGCGCCAACCCCGACCGCGTGCGCCAGGAGCTCGTGGAGTACGGCGTCATCCCCGAGGACTGGGGCGGACAGAACATGTTCGTCAACGTCTCCGCGAAGAAGAAGCTGCACATCGACGACCTGCTCGAGACCATCCTGCTGCAGGCCGACGTGCTCGAGCTTCGCGCGAACCCCGATGCGCTGGCCTCTGGCTTCGTCATCGAGGCCAACCTCGACAAGGGCCGCGGCCCTGTGGCCACCGTGCTTGTGCAGCGCGGCACGCTGCATCCGGGCGACACCGTCGTCGCCGGCACGTCCTATGGCCGTGTCCGTGCGCTGGTCGACCCGCGCGGTCAGCATGTCGAGGGCGCTGCGCCTTCCTACCCGGTCGAGATCCTGGGCCTGAACAGCGTCCCGGTCGCCGGCGACGAGTTCCGCGTGTTCGAGGATGAGCGCGACGCCCGCAAGCTGGCCGAGGAGCGCGCGCTGCGCGCACGCCTGGCCGAGCAGGAGACCAAGTCGCATATGAACCTGGACGACCTGTTCAACCGCATCGAGGAGGGAAAGCAGACCGACCTGAACCTTATCGTGAAGGCCGACGTGCAGGGCTCCATCGAGGCGCTGCGCGACGCGTTCAACAAGATGGATCAGTCCGAGGTCAAGATCAACATCGTGCACTCCGCGGTCGGTGGCATCACCGAGACCGACGTCACGCTGGCTGCGGCCTCCGACGCCATCATCATCGGCTTCAACGTGCGCCCGACCGGCAAGTCCAAGCAGCAGGCTGAGAAGGAGAAGGTCGACATCCGCCTGTACCGCGTCATCTATCAGGCCATCGAGGACATCAATGCGGCCCGCGTGGGTCTGCTCAAGCCCGAGATCGTCGAGGAGGACACCGGTACCGCCGAGGTTCGCGAGACCTTCAAGGTCCCGAAGGTGGGCACCATCGCCGGTTGCTACATCACCGACGGCGAGCTGCACCGCGACGACAAGATCCGCCTCGTGCGCGAAGGCACCGTCATCTTCGAGGGCGAGCTTGCATCCCTGAAGCGCTTCAAGGACGACGTGAAGGCCGTCAAGCAGGGTTACGAGTGCGGCATCGGCATCGCCGGTTACCAGGACCTCAAGGTCGGCGACACCATCGAGGGCTACACCATCAAGGAAGTTGAGCGCACCGAGTAATCAGCGTTAGCCGCCTGCAAAGGCGGCGCGCGCTCGGCGTTTGAAAGGGCTCCGGCATTCGATCCGGCTCCCGGCGCCGCAAGACATGTTCCCGTGTGCACGGGTCTTGCGGTGACGGGGCGGATTCGAGGCCGGGGCCCTTCTCGCTACCTTTGAGGTGCCCTATACTTCAAGTATCCAAACCTGACCCTTCAGAGGAGCTGTATCTATGAAGCAAGGTTCCACCAACCGTAAAGTCAATCAGCAGGCGCGCGAGGTCATCGCATCCATCCTGCTCTTCGAGATCTCCGACCCGCGCCTGTCGCTGGTCACCATCACGGGCTGCGAGGTCAGCTACGACCGCAGCGTCTGCAACGTCTTCTACACCGCCGATCGCGGCGAATACGAGGAAGTCGCCGAGGCCTTCGAGAAGGCCTCGGGCCGCATCCGCTCGCTCATGGCGCGTCAGCTTTCCTGGCGCGTGGCGCCTGCGCTTCGCTTCATCTTGGATAAATCCGTGGATGAGGCCGAGCGCATCGCATCCGCACTCGAGCGCGATGCCGAGCGTAATCGCGAATCGGCCGCCATCGCCGCCGAGCGCGAAGCCGTCGAGGCGGCTGAAGAAACCGATCAGGAATAGCGGGGGAGCGTCGCTATGACCGTAACCCCTCAAACGAACTGCACGCTCGAGCAGCTTGCCGATGCACTGCGTCCGCTCGATGACTTCGTCATCTGCGGCCATGTCAGCCCCGATGGCGACTGTCTGGGCTCGCAGCTCGGCCTTGCCGCCGCGTTGCGTCAGCTTGGCAAGCGCGTGACCTGCGTGCTGGTCAAGGACGAGCCCATCGAGGAGAACCTGTTGCATCTGCTGCCGGGAGCCGCCGATATGGTGCCCGCGTGCGAATACGATGGCCCTGTCGGAGCCTTCGTCGGCGTGGACGTTCCCACGCGCGAGCGCATCGGCCAGGCGGCGTGCAGCATCCTCGATCGCGCGCAGGCCTCGTTCACCATCGACCACCATGCGGTCGACGAGCGCATGTGCGAAATGGCCTACGTGGACCCCGATGCCGCTTCCACCACCTTGCTCATCTGGGAGCTTTCGGAGAAGCTTGGCGTCTCGCGTTCCGGCGATCTGGTGACGTGCTGCTACACGGGGCTGGTCACCGATACCGGTCGCTTCCAGTATCAGAACACCGATGCCCGCTGCATGCGCCTCGCATCTCAGATGGTCGAGGAGGGTGCCGATCCGGCGTCCATTTCGCGCGCGGTGTTCCAGAACCGCACGCTTGCCTCCATGCAGCTTGAAGCTCAGGCGATCTCGCGCGCGGAGTTCCATGAGCGGGAAGGGTTCGCTATCAGCTACCTCACGCTTGAGGACTTCGCTCGTTTCGGAGCCGTGAAATCGGATGCCGAGCCGGTCATCAACGCGCTGCGTTCCATCGCCGGCGTCAACGTCGCCTGCATGCTTCGCCAGCACGAGGACTGCATCCGAGGCAGCCTTCGCGCGAAAGACGATACCGATGTGTCCGCTATCGCTCGGGCGTTCGGCGGCGGCGGGCACGTTGCCGCAGCGGGTTTCACCATGCATGGCAGCATGCAGGAGGCCGTGGATCAGGTGCGCGCGGCGCTGCAAGAGGCGGTGTGCGCTAGGTGAAGCGAGGAGAATCCGGGCTGTCGCTGGTAGTCGGCGTCGACAAGCCCAGCGGCATGACGTCCCATGACGTGGTCAACCGCTGCCGTCGCATCTTCGGCGAGAAGCGCGTTGGCCATACGGGCACGCTCGATCCGCTGGCAAGCGGTGTGCTGCCCATCTGCATCGGCCCCGCCACCAGGTTGGGCGCGTATCTGACCAGGCACGATAAAGCGTATCGGGCCACCATCGCGTTCGGCGTTGGGACCGATACCGACGACTGCGAGGGTACGGTCACGCGCACCGGTGAAGCGCCGGTGGAAGTCGGTGACCGTTGCTTTGCGGAGCAAGCGGTCGAGCAGATGCTCGGGCCGCAGAAGCAGATGCCGCCGGCGTATTCCGCCATCAAGGTAAACGGGAAGAAGTCCTACGAGGCTGCCCGCGAAGGCCATATCATCGAGCTGTCCCCGCGTGATATCGAGGTGTATTCCGCGAAGCTCATCGCCGTTCGTCCGGGCGTTGGAGAGCAGCTTCCCGAGTGGGATGTCGAGTTTCGCGTGTCGAAGGGCACCTATATCCGCGCGTTGGCGCGCGATCTTGGCCATAAGATCGGGTGTCCTGCTCATCTGGCTGCACTCAGGCGCCTGGAGGTCGGTGGTCTCACGCTTGACGAGTGCGTGCCGCTCGAGGCGCTTGAAGAGCTCAAGCTGCGTGCAGCCTTGGACCCGGTGCGGTTGCTGGGCGTCCGCTTCGCTTACGTGGAAGGCGCCGTCGCCCAGGCCGTCGGCAACGGCAATGCGCTCCGCGCGGCCGATTGCCAGCTGTTCGAGCGCAGGCGCACCACAGCCCAGGCCGAGATGTGCGCTTGCACCGCCGGCGTGCGCGAAAGCGCGCAAGCCCCGCAAGAGGGCGAGGTTATCGCGGTCATCAGCCAGAACAAGGTTGTGGCCTTGTATCAGTACGACAGCAGGCGTGCATCGTTCAAGGCATGCTGCGTGTTTCAAACGGGGGT
>CAKUJT010000004.1 GCA_934661765.1 uncultured Senegalimassilia sp. | reverse complement strand
TCTTCTTTAATCGTTGGCAGTTCTGAATACGGACTTTCCTGAACTGTGTTTAATAATTCATGACAGTATTCATTATCAAGAGATAGACCAGAAACAAACCTGGAACACAAACGAAACCCGATCATCAACCAATTATTTTTAAAAAAGCAAGTGAAAAGGAGAAAAGTATAATGAAGTTGAAGAAGATCACAGAAAAAGCCGCTGCTCTTTCCATGGCTACCGCAATGTTAGCATCCGTATGTGCCCCTACTTATACTGCAGTACTCTCTGCTGTACCTGTAGCCGCTGCATCATCCAAAGATACAGATAACAACACATCAAAGACTAAAGACTTAGCTCATTCTGATGTTATCGATATGGCTAATACAGGTAGTATCACTGTCCATAAATATGATATCACATCTGCGGAAGCCGCAGGAGCTTATACAAAAGGACAGTATAAACCAACTGGGGAGTCAGATGCCAGGATTGAAAATGCCTTATCTAAATATGCCATCCAGGGTGTGCAGTTTACTTATCTGAAAGTTGGTAATATTGAACAGTACAGTAATACAACAGCAGACGGCAGTCAGCTGAAGGTAGTATACGAAATCCCAACTGCATTGGCAGAGATCTTAAAGCTGTCTGAGAATGATGCAACAGTAATGACTGGAGATGGAATTTCCACTCCATGTACAAATGCAGGTGTGCTGCATTATACAAGCACACAGATCAATGATGCATTAGATGCGATCTTAAAAGCAGATGATGTTGCTGCAAAGAATGCATTAGAATCTTATCTGATCGATTATAAGGAACAGAATAAGGATTCTGATGATGTACAGGCAGCAGATACCGGAGTGATCGAAACAGATGCAAATGGTCTTGCCACGAAAGATAACCTTGCATTAGGTTTATATTTAATGGTTGAGACAAAAGTGCCGGAACAGGTCACATCTACAGTAAACCCATGGTTTGTCAGCTTACCGTTCACAAATACGACAGCAGACAATAATACAGAGACAGACCATGCAGAGGATGGTGTTACAGACAAAGTCGGTGGAGAGAAATGGTTATATAAATATGTAGCATATCCTAAGAACCAGACAGGAAATCCTACGATCGATAAAGCGGTAAGAAACGCTTACTCATCAGATGCAGCTCACAAAAACGACAAAGTGACTACTGCTGAAGGAGCAAACTACTCCGGAGCAAATGACTCCAATTCTTTGGTCGTATTTAATAAGGATACAAATGCTGATAACAAAGCAGATACCTCTGAGACTGCATACGTAGCAAACCGTGGCGGATATACAGGAGAAGGAAACAATACCGCAGGAAAAGATGGTAAGGGATACAGCAATGACTTTAAATATGATGACACAACAACAGCATCCGAAGGTGACCTCCTTGATTACCGTGTAGTATCTAAATTACCACATATCACATCAAAAGCTACTTATTTAAGCCAGTATACATTCACAGATGCTTTATCTACCGGTATCACATACAACAAAGATTTTAAGATCGCGTTCTATGATAACAAGGCAGATGCAGAAGCAAATAATACAGCAACAGCAAAAGAGATCTGGGATCTTAAAGATGGCAAACATCAGGATGCATACGCAACGGTTTCTGTAGATGATGGAAGTGGTACAGAAAAAGTGACTGCAAATAAAGCGACCATCAAACTGACAGAAAAAGGACTCAACCAGATCAATGGCGTGAACGTAAAAGGTGCAGCAAACCCATATGAGACAGGCGATACAAAAGCCGGATATTCTGACTACTACATGGTACTGTACTATACAGCGACTGTAAACTCTGATGCATCCGTTACATTAGGTGATAAGGGAAATGTCAATGATGTATCCCTTGTATGGTCCAGAACAAACAATAAATATTTCAACTCCTTACAGGATAGAAACTATGTATACTCCTATGGTATCGACCTGACAAAGACTTTCTCTGACAACAAGGGAGATGCAACAAAGGTACAGTTCAAACTCTACAACTCTACAGATGCATACTATGTGATCGCTAAAAAAGGCGAAGACGGCTTATATTACGTAACAGGAAAGACTACGGACAAGGCTCAGGGCACAACATTTACTCCAGCCGCTTCCGGAAAACTCTACATCAAAGGTTTAGAGGGCGATAAATACCAGCTGACTGAGGTTGCAACAGCAGACGGTTATACCTTATTAAAAGACCAGATGGTGATCAACATCAGTGAGACAAAACGTGACATCAAGGCTTCCGTTGCAGGTACGACAGGACTGGAACAGGCTGCAGCAGATGCCATCATCAAAAATTATGGAACAGGTATCAAGAATGAAGACGGACAGTTAGTCAATGCCGCAACAACAGATATCGGATCCAAAGCAGTAGCAGGTCCTGCAAATGAAACAGCAAATGGACGTACTATTGGTAAGACAGATATGTATGAAGGAGACATCCAGGCAGCGACAGCAACTGTAGATAACAAACCATCCACACTCCTTACTTCCTCTACAGGTGATACGACATCCCCTAACGCTGAAGTAAAGATGGCGATCGAAAACAATAAAGGCTTCAACATGCCTCTTACAGGTGGAGCAGGTCTTGTTGGTTTAGTGATCTTAGGTGCAGGTCTTGTTGGTGGAAGTGCTTACTCCGTAACAAGAAACAAAAAGAAAGAAGAAACAGCCTGCTGATAACAGGTAAACTTTTGATAAAACTGACCGGGGACAGGGGAGGGTATTCCCTTCCCCGTTTTTTACAGCCAATTTTTTTACAGAAAACGGTCTTTTTTCTAAAAATAGCACTCAAGACTGGTGCCTCATCCCCGCGAAACACCAGCTGGGGATGAAAAATATCAACCGAGGATATCAAATTCATGAAAAAAAAGATAATACAGGTACTTATTATCCTTATAGGAGTTGCACTGCTCGCATATCCCTGGGTCGCAAATTATATCAACGAACATGCGGCAAGGTCCACGATCAGTACCTATGAGGACAAAGTAAAAAATACAGATAAGAAAGAACGGGAAGAGATACTGGAAAGAGCAAGAAGATATAATGAAAAACTAGCCTCCTCCCATGTTGTCCTCACGGACCCTTTTGCCGGAAGCAGTGATGGCGGGATCAGTGAAAAAGAATACTACCAGCTCTTAAATCTGGACAACAGTGGTGTCATGTGCTCACTGGAAATCCCATCGATCGATGTGGACCTGCCGGTATACCATGGGACATCCGACAGTGTCCTCGAAAAAGGAGTCGGGCATCTGGAGGGGACATCCCTTCCTGTCGGTGGGAAAAGTACGCATGCCGTCTTTACCGGGCATACAGGGCTAAACAAAGCAAAACTCTTTACAGACCTTACAGAGCTGAAAAAGGGAGATCAGTTCTATATCCATACATTGGATAAGATATTCGCTTATGAGGTCTGCCGGATCGATGTAGTCCTCCCGGAAGATACGAGTAAATTAAATATCGTAGATGGACAAGACCTTGTTACATTAGTCACATGTACACCCTATGGACAAAATACCCACCGTCTCTTAGTCCGGGGTAAACGAACAAAATACTCACCAAAGGATTATGAAAAGGAAAAAGCAAAGAAAAAACCAGGACATTCTCAGTGGATGCGTACTTATCTGAAAGCGATCCTGTTAGGGATCGGCATCACAAGTGTTGTCCTGTTCCTAATCTCTTTTCTTGGAAAGAGGTTACAAAAACGATAGGAGGCTTTTCATGCTGAAAAAAGTTTTTCGGTCTCTTTTTAGTGTATGCCTGCTCGTGCTTGGGATAGGGATGAGCCTCTATCCCGCAGTAAGATCAGAGAAGATACATCTGGAGACGATCTTTTACAAAAAAGAAGTAGATACCGCTTATAAGCAGAATAAAGAACAAAAGAAGAAAAAAGAATCCGATCCATTTTACCAGTCAATAAAGAAATATAACGAAGATATCTATAAAAATGGACAAAAAGATTTTAAGGATGCTTTTTCCTATACCTGGTTCCCTATTCCTCTTAATGGTTTTAAAGAAGAGCGGTGCGGATATATCAGGATCCCGGCGATGGATGTACAGCTGCCACTCTATGTCCGGGCAACCAAAGAAAACATGGCAAAGGGAGCGACAGTCTTAGGCAATACCTCTCTGCCGATCGGTGGGAACAACACAAATTCTGTGATTGCCGGACACAGGGGGTATCAGGGATCACCTTATTTCCGGGAGATCGAAAAACTACAGATCGGTGATAAAGTTTATATCAAAAACCAATGGGAAAAGCTCACCTATATCGTAAAACGTATCAAGATCGTTTACCCAAACGACAGTGATGAGGTAAAGATCCAGCCCGGAAAAGATATGATCACACTGCTCACCTGCCATCCATACCGCAGCCATGGACGGTACCGTTATCTGGTCTTTTGTGAGCGGGATACCTCAAAAAGACCGGTAAAAAAGAAAAAAGCAGTCGTGGAAACAAAAGATGCCACGATCCTTTACGAATCCTCCGAACCGGAGATCAAAAAAGAAGACACGATCAAACAGGCAGCCGGAGCTTTCATCGTATTCTGCATCTTTGTCATGCTCTTACAGATGGCACGTTCTTTTCTGAAAGGACATAAAAAGAGGTAAACTGCAGGGTCTTTCCTGCTGATACCGGAAAGTCATGAACCCCGAGCGACTTCGTCGGTCTGGGGCTTGGAGGGGCTTACGCCCTAAAAAGCTTTAACAAATAAATTTTTCTTATAAAAATGTTCCTCTTCTAAAAAATGATATATATGAAATATCTGTTTTAGGAAGGAGGTAGTTTTATAAGAAAAACAAGGATTCTCCTAACCTCTAAATGAAATGTAGGTAGCGAGATGAATTGTATAGTTAGCCTAGCGTCAGTAGTGGGCGGAGAGAAAACGGTATCCCCTATTGACAAGAAGTAAGCACAGCCGGATTTTGCTCGGCAATCAGCCTTCGCGAGGATACCGGCTGGGGATTAAAACAAGACGGAAGTTACAAAGAGTTTATGAGCAGAGCAGCGACATACCGATCGCCTTCAGGTGATTCCAAGCCTGGAGCTCCGGCTATAGGTGTGCCTATGCTATGGAAACACAACAGGGTGGAGGAGAAATCCAAAATCCTGACTTACCGTAAAGGAGTAACTTATGAACTATGTTTATGTATTAGACAAGGAAGGAAAACCATTAATGCCGACTACCCGTTATGGGAAAGTCCGCCGGATGTTAAAGTCTGGGCTGGCAAAATGTCATGGGACAACAAGTACAAAACCACTGGACCGGATACTCCCGGGCTGTGAAAAGCCACTTGAAGTCAAAGACATCATTAATACCGAAAGTCGTTTTAACAACCGTCTGCGTCCGGAAGGATGGCTGACACCAACGGTGACACAACTGTTACGGACTCATGTGAACCTATTAAAACGCATGTGTCAGATACTTCCTATCACGGATGTTGTCATGGAAGTTAATCGGTTTGCTTTTATGCAGCTGGATCAACCAAATGTAAAAAAGTGTGAGATTGATTTTCAGCATGGTCCGCTGTTTGGGACAGACGGGATAAAAGAGGCTGTCTCTATCCAGCAGGATGGGCACTGTCTCTTTTGTGGAAAACAGCCTATCAAACATTACCATCACATCGTACCAAGGAGACACCGGGGAAGTGATACAGCCGAAAACATCGCAGGGCTTTG
This sequence comes from uncultured Senegalimassilia sp., assembly GCA_934661765.1. The sequence continues at coordinate 54,275 of CAKUJT010000004.1, read as the reverse complement.
TGTCGGCTGCCACAGATTAGTACATACTTCACAGGAAGCTTCGAATAGACTGAAGTACAAGAAGGATGGGATTAACAAGAAATACGGCGGAATTTCTGTCTTAAATCAGGTAATCCCATTTCTGTTTATGGAGTTTGAGCAGATGTTCCCGGGGCACACTTATGGAACAAACGGATGGAATACAAAACTATTCCGTGAAAAACACAGTCTTGCAAAAAATCATAGCGTAGATGCTTATTGTATCGCTGCAAGTATTCTGCCAGAACCTAAAGTGGAACTGCCGGAAGAGACGCATGAGATTGTCCAGTACCGCAGACATGACCGTGCCCGTATCAAACGGCAGACGGAACGGACATATTATCTTGGAAAGAAGGTCGTTTGTAAGAATCGGCATAAGCGTTTCGAACAGAAAACAGATTCTCTGGAAGAGTATACAGAGAAAAACCCAGAGCTTTTATCTAAACTCACAGTAAAGAAATCTCAGCGTTCTTACAACGATTTAACGAGAGTACTTCCGGGAGCTGTGATACTTTATCAGGGAAAACGGTATATACTGAGTGGTCGATCTTCTGGTGGGAAACAGTACCGTATGCTCGGATGTGGGAATCAAAATTTCACTGCATCGAAGTGTACGATTGTACAACAGAACACAGGGCTTGTATATGTAAGTTAGTTTATACATTAGTGGTGCTTATATACCACGGGCGATTTTGTCGGCCGAGGTTTTACGCACCAATTTGATAATACATATTAAATCAACAAAGCAACTATCCTGCCAGCTGGGTCTCTTATAAAAACGGACAGTTTCCGAAAAGATACCAGCTGGGGATCACTATGAAGGGAGGAACTTATTTTGAAATTTAAGAAAAGGATACAAAGACTCTTTATTTTCCTTTTTGTTTTTGCGTTTGTGTTCTGTGATCTTGCCAACACCGGGATATTTAACACTGTGCAGGTGCAGGCAGATACGATAAAGGACTATACCGAAAAGGGAAACAAACTGCATTCGAATGAAGATATGGGTCCAGTCGAGATCGAACTGCTCGGACATAAATCAACCACCCCTTTCCGTAAATTTATCATGGATGATAAAGATGATGGGAACCGGAGGGTCATCTGTGGTTATTCTCTTGGGCGGGGACATCCGGGCGATACCTATACAAAAAAGGTCGTGCTTGCCACAAGCTGGACGGATGTAGCAGACTCAAAGGCGTATTTTATGCATAATGTACAGAAGATCGCAAAGGGTTTATGCTGGTTTTATGAAGATATCGGGCCAAAGAATGCTTCTACACTGGAATCCTACTTTATCCAGACCTATGTCTGGGCAGAGAGTATGGGAAAGGATGCAGAGAAGGCTTTACAGCAGATGGCTTCCCACAAAGGCTGGAATTATACGAAAAAGGTAAAACCATTGTATGATACGGTAAAAAAACGAAAAGTGGAAGGCTATGTGGTCATCTACCGTAAGACCGATTGTAAAGAAGGCAACAAATGTATTCATCAGCCGTATTTCCGATGGGTAAAGACTCCTGTAGAATCCGATTCAGTAACAGCTTCTGCATCAGGGGATGTAGAGAAAAAGGTATCCGTAGAAGTATATAAACAGGATGCTGCCACAACAAAACCCGTACAGGGAGCTAAGTTCAAGGCAACCACAAAAGATGTGGATGGAAAGACGCTCACGGTCGGCACGGATAAGCTGACAACAGATAAAAACGGAAAAGCATCTGCAAGTATCACAAGGAAATTTACCGCTAAAAAAAGCAGTACGAAAAACTATGTGAAAAACTGGGATAAATTAACGAAAAAACAAAAAGCGGCTTGGAAAGAGAAAGGATATTATCCGAATAAGTCCCTGGCACAGGCAGCGGCAAAAAAGGAAGCCAAGAAAAAGGCGGAAGAGGTAGCGGCAAAAGCAAAAGCCAACTTTTCTGCAAACTGGAAGATCGAAGAAGCCAGTGTCCCGGGATATATCTATAAAAATAAGGATGGCAGCAATAAATCTGTGACCAGACAGGAAACAGGGAATACGCTGATCATTACTTATAAGTTTAATAACACCCCTAAATATGGGAAGATCAAACTGTATAAAGCGTGTGAAGACAGCTATTCTACGGAGTATGACCTGAGTGGGGCAGTGTATGAAGTCCATAAAGGCTCCGAAACAGGAACGGTTGTTTCCTCCATCACCATCTCCAAAAACAAGGAAGATGGAAAAGACGTATATAGCGGTGTATCCGGCAGCCTGACAGCCGGTGATTATTATGTAAAAGAAACACAGGCACCTGCTGGCTTTGAAAAAGACAGCAAAGTCTATCATTTCCGATTGGAAGATACCGGTGGCACAACAAAGACATTAACAGCTAAAAATACAAATGGGAATACGATCACTTCCCTTACTTCCACAGAGACAGCGAAAAAAGGAACCGTAAGGCTCACAAAATATTTAAAAGATCTTGTCGATAACACTGGGACTGTGCCGGAAGAGGGAGTCGAATTTACATTAAAAGCTTCTTCTAAATTAAAGGGGGACAGCCCTTATACCGGCGGAGTCTCTAAGACCACAGACAAAAATGGTAATGCCTCCTGGTCCGATGTCCCATATGGATACTACACTTTAGAGATGACAGGCAAGGACCTGCCAAAGAATATCACGACAGTCGGTCCGTTTTCTCTCCATGTCGAAGATGACACGGAAGCAAATAAAAATGACCAGTACTCTGGTAAGAACATCACCTTAGGCAAGACACCGGATACCGGGGAAACGGTAGATGAAAAACTGTCCTGTTCTGTTGCTGTCCACAAGATGACGAGTAAGACCGAGGTAAACGGCACGAAAGTCTTCCATCCGGAAGCAGAGGCGGAGTTCTGTGTTTATGATACCGCAGGAAAGCAAGTCGTTGCACCTTTCACAACAGATAAGAACGGCTATGGAAAGAGCGGTGGGATCGAAAAAGCTGGGACTTATGTCTTAAAACAGTTAAAAGGAACCGCTTCTTATAAATTCATGCCGGACAAAGAATTTGAAGTCAAGGACAAAGACCTTGGAAAAGATGGCGGTGAGATCAAACTTTTTGATTACACCGTAGAGAACAGTTACCAGGGAGACAGGATCTTCCTTGATAAGTATAAAGTCGCTTTTAATAAAGAGACCGGAAAATATGAACAGGAAAATAAACAGGCAGAGCCAAAAGCCGCCTTCACAGTCCTGAACGTATCCGGCATCCATAGCGATGACGTAAAAGACCTGAAAAAAAATGGAGAAGGTTGGACGGAAGAAGAAAGAGATGCTTTCCTAAAGAAGTATAAAAATGCCATCCTTGCAGAGATGGAAACAGATGAGAACGGACGTGCCTGTGCGGATATCGACTGCATCGAAGATGGCGAAGGACGGATGCATTCCGCTATCGGTAAGGATGGTTTTGTCATCCTCCAGACAAAAGGCACCGAAGGATACTATTTAAACAAACCGCTCTTTTCTGCCGAGATGGATACAAAAGAAAATGACGGTTCTGTCCAATGGACCGGTTCACAGGATAACTTAGAGATCACAAAATATGCCCTTGCAAGATTTGTAAAGAAGAAAACAACGGGCGAAGGGACTACTGAGCCGGAAGCAGGGGCGGAGTTTAAAGTCCGTAAGAACGATGATACCTACCTCGAAGATCCGGATGGAAATACCATTGTATGTACCGCTGATAAAAATGGGGTCGTTTACGTCCCATGGCTGTTAAACGGTGTGTATACGCTGGAACAGACAAAGGGCTCCAGCCTCCATGAAAAACTATCAGAAAGTACGGACGCTAATGCCGTATTTGCGGTTAACGAAAATGCCCTTGTTTTTGAAAAGAAAGAGATGTCTGCTTTCTTGGAAACAAAAAATGAAGGCAGCCTGACCGAAGCACAGAAAAAGCAAGTGGTCGTAGTTGGTGATGACAAAGGCCAATTTACCGATGCAGAACTGCCTGTGAAAGTAACCTTACAAAAGACTTCTACCTTTACCGGTGTGTTATTAAAGGACACCGAATTTACCCTTTATAAAAAAGAAGCTGGAAACTGGAAAGAAGTTGGAAAGTACTATACCGGTGATGGTGAAGAGGGCACAGAACTTGGAAAAGTGACGATCCACGGACTGTCTTTTGGAACATATAAAGTAAAAGAGACGAAAGCTCCTGCCGGATACCTGCCAAGTGAGTATGACCAGAAGGTGGGTTCGGATGATCCCGATTTCCAATGGCAGGAAAAAGAATTTGTCATTGATGCCAGCCATGTCGTAAAAGAGGACGATGGAGAGCTTGCTTATCGGGAAAACATAGATATGGCAGACAGTGCTGTCTTAAAATTCCGTGATACACCGATCTTTGGAAAGATCCGTATCAATAAGACCGGAAATGTCCTCATTGATTATACCAAGAGTACAGATGATTTTGCATACAATACTTCCGGTATTGGTGGGGCAACCTATGCCTTATATGCCGCCGAGGACATCTATGATGATGCAGGCAACCTTATCTGGAGAAAAGATACGAAGATCTGCCAGGCAGATACGGATGCAGACGGATACGCTTCCTTTAAAAATAATACCGTAGACTATACCGATGATTTCTTTATGGGCAGGTATTATATCAAGGAGACAAAAGCACCTGCCGGATTTGACCTTGACACACAGACCCATGAAGTGACCCTTACATGGGATGCCGGGGCAAAAAAACTGGAGATGGAAGACTGGCAGCCGGACGTCACAGAATATAAAGAACAGGAAAGCCACGGGGATTATTTCCTGTGTACCGGAGAACAGTTAAATCCGTACATCATCAATGCGAAAAAAGTCATCTTTACTTACGAAAAAGCACCGAAAAATGCAAAAGCCGTTTATGATGTCTCCTCAGACCGGGTTGGGACAAAAGACAATCCAACGATAGCCGATGCAAACAGCACCGTTGTATTATGGGAAGATCCGGTAGAAAGCGGCACATTCTATATATCGACACAGACAACCGCCAATGAAGTGATATTTAATAAGATATCTTCGGATATGTTCTATAAATGCCAGGCACTAAAGAGTGTGATCTTCTTCCATGTGGACACCTCCTATATGGTCTATGCGGACCGTATGTTTGCCTATGATACTTCCTTAAAAAAACTGGACCTTTCCAACTGGGTGACCGGCAGCCTGAACTCCACCGTGGAGATGTTCGCAAACTCCGGTGTGCTGGAAAAAGTCTATATCGGGGACACCGAACAGAAAGTGATCGGGGATGAAGAACCGGTAGCCACAGGTATCCATACCACCCCAAGACAGGCAAAATACCTGTATACGGACCCGGCACAGGAAGAGGAAGACACCTTACAGACTAGAAAGTTTACTGCCGACAGCTTCAACTACGCTTTATGCTATAGTGACGGGGAGGCAGAGAGCATTACGATCACAGATGAGGATATCGCATCCATCCACCCGGAATACCCAGACCAGATGGGAAAACTTACGGTAACGATCCGGTTAAAACCAGACAGCAGATACTATGCACAAGCCAAAGACGGCGGGGAAGAAAACGGAGTCTTAAAAGTGACTGTCGATGTCGTAGACCCTGCATCCCTAAAGCTTGACCCGGTAGTAGATGAGCATCCCGAAGCATCCGTAGATGTAGAAGATACCCAGAAATCGGTTGCCTTATCTATCTTAAAGATCGATGCAGATAAGAAAGGGACAGCGGACGAAGAAAGAGCAGGTCTGGAAGCAACATTTGAAGTGTATGCAGCAACCGACCTGAAAAATTATAACGGAGACACCATCATAAAAGAAGGGGAACGTATCCAGACCATAAAGAGTATAGACAAAGATACGGATGATGGCGGACGTGCCGGAACAGACAGCCTGCCGACCGGTTATTATGCGGTAGACCCTAATGCAAGTTATCTGTACAAAGTCGTAGAGACGGTACCGCCAAAGGGATATGCCCTGTACCCGGATGAGAAGAAAAATACCGCATACATCCCAAACCTTGACTACTTAAATGCAAATAGTGAGACGATCCTGTCCACCATAAAGAAGGCAAATGCCGATACGATCTCCGCAACCTACAGCTTATCGGAAAACACCTATACTTTTGCACTGACCTTTACCGATATCAAAGCCCCTACGATCACAAAAAACTGGGGAGAAAGACGAACGGAAGGCTATGTAGAAGAAACCGACCGTCCGGAATCCTTAACGATCCATATGTATACAGACAAAGGAAAGACAGACCTTTACAAAACGATCACCCTCACAAAAGAGAAGAAATGGATCTATGCATTTGATCATGATATCGACCTCACCAAGTATTATTACGAAGAAGAGGTACCGGATGATGCCGTCTGGAAGATCAATGATCAGGAGTATAAGGACGGATACTTCAAAGATGGTGCAACGAACTGTGTCACGTTTTATAACTGGTCTAAAGAACATCCAGAATATGTCATCCCATCTGTTACCAAGTATTGGGAAGACAATGAGAACGCACCGCAGAAGAGACCGGATAAGATAGATGTTACTCTTTTGCAAAATGGAATGGTTATTAGACATGAAACACTTTCTGAGAGCAATAACTGGACATTTACTGTTGCAGAAAAAGATGCTTTACCAAAATACGATGATGTCGGTCAGGAATACGTCTACACATGGGAAGAGGATCTATCCACCTTACCAAAGGAATACGAACAAACGAACACCAAGACTACCACGAGCAGCAATGGACAATACACCTACATCCATACCGATATCACAAACACTTACGCACAGTACACCTCTGCAGAGATCAGCAAGCTGTGGGATGATGAGAGTGACCTGTATAAACTCCGTCCTGCTTCCGTCACCGTCCATTTGCTTGCAAACGGAAAACAGGTAAATAAGCTGACCTTAGAAAGCAATGAGACTGGTAAGACCAAAACAACGGATATCACGGATGGGAATATCGTACTCTCCAAAGATAATAAGTGGTCTGCAAAGGCTGTTAACCTGCCAAAATATGACGGTAAAAAGAAGATCGAATACACCTGGAAAGAAGAAGAAGTACCAGATTACGAGCTGACCTCAAACCTTACGGTCACAAAAGATGCTGAGACAGTAACAGAAAAGACAGAGACTACTATGACGAATAAGCTGATACCATCCTCTGGTTCCGTTGCAGTATCTAAACTGATCCCGGTAAGCTCCCTCGATATCCGGCATGGAGATATTGATTTTACCTTTACGATCAAAGGAAAGACTATCCATAACAAAGAGTATACCGATAAAAAGACAGTGACCTTTACCAAAGATATCGCTGCAACGCAAGACAATGTAGTGACCATCGATGGAAAAGCGTATGTAAAACTCTCTGTATCGTTTGCCGGTCTTGACTGGGGCGAGTATAAGATCACAGAATCCGGTTCAGAAAGCCGTTACCAGTTTAATAAGATCTCCGGACTTGTTAACGCAACGACAGGAAAGGAAAAAGACGGGACACCGTATGTTGCCTTTACGGTAGACAAGACCCATCAGGAGTTCTCCGGAACTTTTGAGAACGTGACGATCCCGGGCAGCATCAAGATCGTGAAACATGGAAAGAGCAAAAAAGATAAATTAAAGGGCGTAACCTTTAAGATCGAAAAGATCCTTGCCGGTAATAAAACGAAACTGGTAGATACGAAAGAGACAGATGAGGATGGACAGATCCTTTTTGAAGCTCTGGAGCCAGGGGACTATCTCATCACTGAGACAAAGACCCTGCCGGGTTACACTCTGCTGAAAGCTCCGTTTAAGGCAACCATCCCAATGGCTATGACAGCAAAAGAAGCAGCAGAACAAAAAGCAGATACGACAAAAGCAACGTATGATAAAGCAAACGCTCTCTATTACTTCTATGACCTGACGTATGATGTAGATAACGAAGCGATCCCAAGCGTACCGATGACAGGTGCCTTTGATAACTGGAAGACATTTGTTCCAATTATTTTAGCGATGGCATTGTTTATCGGAGTCGGTGTCTACCAGATGAAAAAGAGAAAAAAACCAGCCAAATAATATCTGCTAAGAAGCAGATTCAGGAACAGGTTCACATTTGTAAGGATGTGAGCCTGTTTTTATAGAAAGGATGAGAAATAATGACTTTTTTTAAAGATAAAATAGCCATGCTTACAGGAACTGCGATACAAGATGATGAAACCTTTAAATCTGAAGGTGGATTTATACCCGAAAGAGATCAGTATTATTTTCAGATGCAACAAGGAGAGAATGTTTTCTTAGTTGGTTCTAAAGAACTGCTTATATGTCTGAGATTGCTTGAAAAGATGGGAGAGTTTCCAGAAATAGGCGAAAAATGGTGGCTACAGATGGCGACACTTTACGGAAATGATATTCTTATGATGAAGTCTCCACGCCCATGCGGTGTGCAGTTCCTATGGACGTGGTACTCTGCCTAAGCTGATAGAAGAAAGGAGAAAATTTATGTCTTGGGTTTTACTATCATTAGGTGTTTATACGTTTGTTTACTGCGTGGTATTATTGTTCTTAGAAAATTTTTCAGGAGGAACAATATCGGGTATGGATAAACAGGTTATTGCTGCACTCATAGGAGCAGGGGTGAGTGTAGTTGCTATATTAGGAAGTATCATTAAGGATAGAATATCTGAAAAAGGGGAACATGATGGCTTATCAAAAGAACATGCTGCTCTGGAAAAACAGATAAATAATAAACATGCTAGTCTTGGAAAGCAGATAGAAAACGAACATACTGCTCTTGGAAAGCAAATAACGGGTGAGCATACTATTCTTACGAATCAAATACAAGCTGAACATGCTGCTCTGGAAAAACAGCTTTCGGTGGCACAAACAAAACTTGACCATCTTCATGATGAGTCAATCCGGATGGAAAGTTTTCGGAAGGATGTGGAAAAACAGGGAATTGATGCTACAGCAATAAAGGCGGGCATTGATGCATTAGTTCAGAAAAATGGGGAGAATAAGGTTCAAGTTCAGGTTCTGTCGCAAAACTTAGCAATATCAGAACAAAATCTGGCAGACACCAGAAGCAGATTATACGAGTGTCAGAAAGAATTGACCCAGTATCAAAGAGAAAACGAGCAATTAAAACAGCAGATTTATAACCTGCAGCATCCACAACAATCATGGGATGAACCGGAGCGGTAAAAATAGATAAGACTCACATCTTCGGATGTGGGTCTTTTTACATATTAAAAGAAAAAGGAGCAAAATTATGATGTTTTTGACACAAATAAGTGGAACTGTGTTACAATCGTTAAGATTAAGTGACACAGGAGGAATTATCATGGAGGCAGCTATTATTGCTGGATTATTTAATATTGGTGGTATATTATTAACATATCTACTAACAAAAAAAGATACATTAAAAAAATTAGATAAAAAAATGGATGTTTATCATGCTGAATTAAAAAACAGTGTTAATGTTAAAAATAATACACTATCTGCAGAACATGCTGGACTATCGAAAGAACATACTGGATTGAAAGAACAGATAAATAATAAACATACTGCTCTTGAAAAACAGCTTTCAGCGGCACAAACAAGGCTCGACCATCTTCATGATGAGTCAATCCGGATGGAAGGCCTCCGGAAGGATGTAGAAAAACAAGGGATCGATGTTACAGCGATAAAGAGTAATATTGATGCGTTAATTCAGAAAAACGGAGAAAATACAGAGCGTGTCCGGGATTTAACAAGGGATTTGGCAAAGTCAGAACAAGCGTTAGCAGATACAGAGAAAAAGCTACGTGACCGTGAATGGGAACTTTCCCAATATCAACGAGAAAATGAGCAATTAAAACAGCAGATCTACAACCTGCAGCATCCACAACAATCATGGGATGAGCCAGAGTTATAAAAAATAGATGAGACTTGCATCTTCGGATGTAGGTCTTTTTTTATGAAAAGAATCCGATTCCATGATAGTAAGCATAAGATGTGTGGATTAACTCCACAGATATAGCGATGATGCAATGTGTTTATACATAATAAAAATAATTAGAAAATTGAATGTCGAAAGGAATTTTGTTATAATGGTAAAAATTAAAGAATTGGGGAATGAACAGATGGCTACATTTTCGATAAATCTCATGGGACGAGTAAGAAACTTTAATCTACCAAAGAAAAAACCATTACTTCCTTTAATGGAAGCAATTGTTAACTCTATTTATGCTATCGAAGACAGGATGCAGGAGGAAATTTTTGAAGGACAGATACACATTCAAATTGTAAGAGAATCACAGGAAAGATTACATGTAGAGGGCATAACAAATAATGTCAATGATATAACAGGCTTTATCATTACAGATAATGGAATAGGATTTAATAAGGAAAACATGAACTCTTTTATGCAGTCTGATTCGACATATCGTATAACGAAAGGTGGAAAGGGAATCGGACGCTTTTCGTGGCTTAAAACATTCCAGTCTGCGGAAATCAATAGTATATTTATCCAAGATGGAGAATGGAAAACAAGGCAATTTACCTTTTCTTTAGATAAACCAGATATTGATGATGCCTTATATGATACCGACCAAGCGAAAGATAATCTTACTCGCATAGAGTTGAAAAATTATAAGCCAGAATATCAAAAAAATGTTCCTAGAGATGGAGAAAAGATAGCAGTCGCAATCATGCATCATTGTTTTATCTATCTTATGTCTCCGGAGTGTCCACAGATATATATTAAAGATGAAGATACAGAATATTGTATCAATACAATGTTTGAAAATATGATAGACCGTGATAAAAATGAAGAAGATTTCCAAGTTATGGACGAATCATTTCATATATTGCATTGTTTTATAAAAGATTCCATGCTTGATGGAAATCGACTGTTTTATTTTGCAAATGATCGAAAAGTACAGGAAATCGATCTGGATAAAATGATTACCAACTTGAGCAAAAAGATATATACAGATAAGGGGTATTATTATATAGGAATTGTATCAGGAGATTATCTGGATGAAAATGTAAATGATAATAGAGATTCTTTTGCTATCCCATATGAAGGGGATAAAGACGAAATTTCCATCAAAAATATTACGGAGGAAGCTGTCTTTGCTGTGGAAGAACGCTTAGAAGATTATCTTTCTACGGTACAGGCAAATAAAGAAAGATATATTAAAGCATATATAAAAAATGAGGCTCCACAATATAGCCATTTAATACAGTATATGCCAAATGAGATTGCTGCGATATCTCCGGGACTAACAGAACGAAAGCTGGACGATGAACTATACAAGATTAAGCGGAAATTTGAAAACCAGGTAAAAGAAGAAAATAAAGAGATTATAAATGCTTTGCAGGTAGGAGTGATAAACTACGAGCAGTATCAGAAGAAATTACAAACACAGTTTGCTAAAATTAGCGAAGCAAACAGAGCCTCCTTATCTGAATATGTTGCTCATCGGAAAGTTGTCTTGGAATTGTTAAGATTAGGGTTACAGTCAGAAAATTTTGGAAAATACAATAAAGAAGAGTACTTGCACAATCTAATTTATCCTATGAGAAAAACATCGGAAGATATCGAGTATCAATCACATAATTTATGGTTGATTGATGAAAAGCTGGCTTATGCCGATTATATCGCATCGGATATTCCATTTGATAATGACCCAAAAAAGAATCGTCCGGATATTATGATGTTAGACCATCCAGTTGCAGTATCTGATGAGCCAAATACTGGAAGAGTATACGAGACAATCACAATCTTTGAGTTAAAAAGACCGATGCGAAACGATTATACGACAGCAGAAAATCCTATGACACAGATGTTAAATTATGTAAGTGATTTACGGACAAATAAGATAAAAGACAAAAACGGGCGCCCAATACTCACAAGCGAAAACACACAGTTTTATCTGTATGCTGTTTGTGATCTGACTCCAAAATTGCGAGAACTGGCATTTGATCAAGACATGATAGACACTCCAGATAAGAGAGGAATGTACAGATATCATAAAAATAGGAATGCTCATATTGAAATATTGTCGTATGATAAAATATTAAGCGATGCACAAAAGAGAAATAAGATCTTTTTCGATAAATTGGGGATTAGTTAAACAAGAAAAAATAGATAAGACTCACATCTTCGGATGTGGGTCTTTTTTCATGGAAAAGAAAGCATATTAATAAGAAAAGATTACAGAAAGGATGAATATATAATGGAAAAAACAGTAGTACCAACAGGAGATGTCATAAAAGACTGGGATATTAGAGAAGATGAGAAAATTTATTTTTTATTGCGTTCAGAGAAGAACAAGTTTACAATAGGACTAGGAGATATATTAGAATGTCTGCGTTTTGCAGAAAAGGAGGGAGAGGTACCAAAACTTCCTGCAGAGTGGTGGGGAAAGATATGGAGCATGTATCCACAGATTCAGGAATTAGCAGAAGTACCAGAAGACAATGAGGAGATTTAAGTTACATACTGGGAAGGCTAAGGTTTATGATCTAACAAAAGAAATTTATCTTTCAGAAACAAAAAAGGATGCCCATTATAGCATTACTGGAAAGGATGGATACAAACGAAATTTTGCAGTCTGCCCTGCTTGTGATAATCCAATACAGATATTAGGGCTTTATAAAAAATTGGCGAATACGGACAAACCATATGGAAAACATTATAATCATAGTATTACTATTGCAACTCATAATGAGACAACGTATCAGTTATGTCCTTATGCTGGACATTATTATAATGTTACAAGAGAAAGCAGAAAAGAAAAAGTTACAGAATATGAACGGACTGTTTATCATTCTGCACGGGAAAACTTCGACCTCGCTATGTATATATTGGAGCAAGATACTGGGATTTATATTACAGAAAATATAGCAAGACAAATGCTACGGGAATATGTTGCTTCTGAAGCCCATATGTACTATTGGGCAACTTTATACAATATTCCATGGATGTTCCTTTATTTTATGACAGCCCATTCCTGTTACGGTCTCATTATCAAACAGGATTGTGAATTGGAAAAATATCTTTTAACACGAAAGGATGTTAATCTTGTCCCTTGTGATTTTAAAAAAGGATATGTCCGAGTGAGTAATAATGGGAGTTTTCTGGATCTAAACTACACAATGTTATCTCACAGCAGAAAAGTCGTAAACGATGAAGTGGTTGAAAAAATATATCTGGAGTTATATTCGACAAACATAAATGGGGAGTTTGTTACGGAGTATAAACAGGAATTACAGATCAACGAGTACCGTTTCCCCAATCTTATCTGCAATGCTAAATACAGAAACCAAAAAAGGATAGAATTGGCAAGGGAAATCATGCCGGAAATATAAAAGATAAGACTCACATCTTCGGATGTGGGTCTTTTTTTCATGAAAAATAAGTCATATTAATAAGAAAAGATTGCAGAAAGGATGAATATATAATGGAAAAAACAGCAGTACCAACAGGAGATGTACTCAAAGATATGGATGTTAACAGAGAGGAATATCTTTTCTTCCTATTGAAAAACGAAACGAATGAATTTACAATAGGGCTAGGGGATATTTTAGAATGCCTCAAATTTGCAGAAAAACAGGGGGAGGTACCGGAACTGCCACAGGAATGGTGGTGGAAAATGAGTGAAGTTTATCCAAGACTTGAGACATATGTTGACGTTCCGGAAGGTCAATTACCCACTACTTAGCCTAACGGCTTGAAGTAGGGGCTTGTGAGAGTCTAATTGACTAGCCTAAGTGCTCCGGGCACTACGTTACGGGAGAATGCATAGCCTTACTATGCAGACAGGTACCTACAGGTGTTATACCTTGCCTGTAGCTCTACAATATGCGATTAAACAGTTCTGGTGGGTAGGGACAGTGTTGCATATGGCAAACCTCCCATTAACATTGGCGAAGGTATCATTACGGCAGGTGTGGCCGGCTTACCGCAGTAACACACCAATAGAAAGGAACTTATATCATGGTATATGTAGTAGCAAACGATGGACAGCCATTGATGCCGACAGACCGGCATGGAAAAGTTTACCGGATGTTAAAATCCGGGATGGCAGTAGTTGTAAAGAAATGTCCGTTCACTATACAGCTGCAATACGAATCTGAAAGAAATGTGCAGCCGGTATCATTAGGTGTTGATGCCGGGAACAAACATGTTGGAGTATCGGCAACCACGAAAGCAAAAGTGTTATATGAATCTGATGTAGAATTACGCGGGGATATCGTGAAGCTACTGGCGACAAGAAGACAGCTGCGCCGGAGCAGGCGGAGCAGAAAGACAAGATACCGTCCAGCAAGATTCGATAACCGAAAACGGAAGAATGGCTGGCTTGCACCATCTATCCGTCAGAAAATAGAATCACATCTTACGGTAGTGGCAAATGTCTGCAAGATTCTGCCAGTTAGCCGTATCATTGTGGAGACCGCATCCTTTGATATCCAAAAGATCAAGAATCCAGATATTCAAGGGACAGAGTACCAGCAGGGAGAGCAGATGGATTTCTGGAATGTCCGGGAGTATGTATTCTTCCGGGATGGACACACCTGCCAGTGCTGTAAGGGAAGATCCAAAGATAAGATATTAAACGTCCATCATATTGAAAGTCGTAAGACGGGAGGCAATGCCCCGAACAATCTGATCACATTATGCGAGACCTGCCATAGGGGTTATCATAATGGCACGGTTATACTGCCAAAGAATATCAAGCGTGGCATGCAATTTAAAGATGCTGCATTTATGGGTATCATGCGCTGGGCTTTTTACAATGCATTGAAAGAACAGTACGAACCGGCTATCCCGGTATCGATGACTTATGGATATCTGACAAAGAATACAAGGATTCGCCATAACCTTCCGAAAGAACATCACATAGATGCAAGATGTATCAGCGGGAATCCAGATGCCGTATCGGATGGGACTTACTATTATCAGAAGAAAGTCCGCTGCCACAACCGGCAGATACATAAACAGACAATCCTGAAAGGCGGTATACGAAAATCCAATCAGGCGGAGTACCTTGTAAAAGGTTACCGGTTATTTGATAAAGTCAGATACCAGGGCAGGGAATACTTCATTTTCGGAAGACGAAAAACCGGATTTTTTGATATCCGGACATTATCTGGAGAAAAAGTAAAGAAAGGCAGTATCAGTGTAAAGAAACTTACTTTTGCTGATACAAGGAAGAATTATCTAACTGAAAGGAGGACCGCCTGAAGACGGTGGCGAATTCCTCCCCGGCTTAAGAACCCGGGGTATCCTTCGCCTAAATTTTTGATGAGAAAATTTAAGCTACACACAGGCATAAATACACCGCATGAAATTAATGCGGAAAATTTTGAAAAACTGACACTAAAACAGGAACCTTATCATAAAGTGGGGAAAGACGGAGTTCCCCGTGATTTTGGGGTTTGTCCGGCCTGTGATAACCCGATACAGCTTATTGGATTATATAAAAAATTAGAGAATACAGACCGACCTTATGGAAAACATTATAGCCGCAGTCTTTCTTTTGCTCCATACAATGAGACAGCATATCGCTTTTGCCCTTATAGTTCTAACTCGCGTGAAGTGACAAAAGAATCCCGGAAGAAAGAATTAACTGATTATGAACGAAATATATACAATGCGGTACGAGATTATTTTGATCTGGCAGTCTATATCATACAGCAGGAAACGGGTATATATGTAGGGGAAAGAATGGCCCGAAGAATATTGGAAGATTACCTTTCGGCAGAAGGACATATGTATTACTGGGCTACCCTATATAATATTCCATGGATGCTGCTTTATTTTCTACGTCCCCGCCCATGTTATGGACTGGAAGTAAAAGATGGGTCTGCTTTACAAATCTTCTTGTCCGAACGAGAGGATGTATGCTTAACATCTGGAAAACACAACGGATATGTAAAAGTGGATAAAACTAATAAATTTTTAAATCTGAATTTTGTATCTATCTTGCATAAACGACAAGTGATCTATGACGAAGTTAAAGAGACACTACACTTTAATGTATTTTTAAATAATAATATCTTTCCATTAAAAGAACTGTTTGGATCAGACCTTGAGATTAATGAATTCCGCTTTCCTGCATTGATACAAAAAACAAAATATCGAAAGCAATGGCTGATTGATCTTGCAAAGGAGGTGTTGCCGGAAATATAAGAGATGAGACTCGCATCTTCGGATGTGGGTCTTTTTTTTAAAAGAATTTCTTTACTTATAATCATTTAAAATATATAATGAAGATAAACTCCTTTAATACTTTTACATATTAACAATATTCATGGTGTTAATACTAGAAAGGAGTTGTGTTATATAAGATGTATTTTGTTAAAGTAATACTAGGAATTATCTTATTGGTAGACTTATTTTTAATCGCCAGAGTGGAAATACGCAATCTTTATTACTTTGTCCCAATTTATCCTTGGAGTCATGGGATAAGGAAAGGGATTGCTATAGTTTTAGCTATAGTTTTAATTTTTAGTACATATTTTTAAAAAAGGGATGTATGATGAGAAAGAAATGTGTTGACTATATAGAAGAACGGCAAAAAACACTGGGTGATATTCCAAAAATTGATATTAGTGACAGGCTAGAAAAACTCAAAAATTTTTATAGAGAAAAAGACATAATTATTAAATTTGCACCTGATTATCCTAATAATCCGCATCTGAATGCACATGTAACCCGAAGCAAAAAGAAAGCAGTTATATTTTCATCAGAATGGGCATTTCAATTGATTTTAAAAAATTGTATAGAAGCGGAAATGGGTTTTGCGTATACATTAGAACATGAGTTAACACATAAAGAAATAGATATTTTTCCGTTAAAATACCCGCATTGCTGTAAATTTATTGCATGGGTTAATGAAATGCATGCTGATTATGGTTCTTCCATTAAAGTTTTTAATGGAGATATACAAAAGACTGTGAAAGCAATGAATTTTGTGGGTTCTTTCAATGACTATGATATTGAAGACTTCTCTCATCCATCTTGGGTTAGACGATTATATTATATTCAAAAATATCCTTTATGGGGGGAAGATTTAATAAGACGAATAGCAAGAGACACCAGGTGTTTTAATGAAAGAATTATACAAAAAATAATTAATCATTATACAATAACCAAAATATAAGATTAAGATAAAAATAAATAAGACTCACATCTTCGGATGTGGGTCTTTTTTGTAAAAAGAATTCAATTCTTTTTCTTATAAAAATTCGATGGAAATGTGGTATGATAAAAATAATGATAGAAAAAACTTAAGAAAGGAAGATTTTATGAGAAAAAAGATATGGAGTATCGCAACAGCTCTTACGCTGGCTGTTGGCTGTAGTCTGTTTGTACCGCATTCCGTTTGGGCAGCAGATACACAAGATATACAGCAGGATGATGATAATTATATCATGATTAATGGTAAAAAATTTCAAACATTAAAAACATTAAAAAATGGAAAAACATTACGATATTACAATATTGAAACTTATAATGATAGTAAATTATTTTCCGGCATGATGGAATATGATGGAGAACAATTTAAATTTCAAAGTTATAGTTTGGATCTCAACAAGGCTGACATTGAAAATCCAGAATACGATGATTTGGATAAGAGTACACAAAAATTTCAAGTATATGAAAAGCCCGAAGAATACTTTCCAGCACTGACTGCGACCAAAAAAGTCAATGAACTTATCAACAAATACAAAGACCCAAGCCAGCATCTCCTGCCGGAAAAAGTCGATAAGACCTCCACGACCTACCAGGAAATGAAAACAGCAGCAGAAGAGGCTACTAAAAATTGTAAGACCGATTATGAGAAGATTGTGGCTTTGGCGATGTATGTTAAGAGTATCATGACGTATGATATTTCATTAAAAGATACCATTTTATCTGTAGAAAAAGCATGGGCAATGAAGAAAGGGGTATGTGCAGATTTTGCCGCTATCATGGAAAGATTAGTACAGATAGAGGGAATCCCATCAGTAAGTGTTGGTTGGGAAAATAAAAATAATTATTTTATCGGTCACGCCTATGTTCTTTCTTATGATAAGGTCTCAAAAAAATGGATCTGCAGTGATCCAACGAATGGGCTTAAGGATTTGGATGTTTACTCACAAGCAGGACAGATGACAAATGTCGATCAAAATGTAGCATATTTAAAAAAGGATGATGGTTTGTTTTTCCTTACTTATGATAAGAACGATGCATATGGGAACATTGATTACGATACATGGGAATTGATAGATAGATGGGGCATTGTCCTGCATGATGCAGATTACTCCAATGGAACAGATATTTCTATTACCTCTACTGATTTTGATGGTATCCCGATTGTTGGGGTTTCTGAAAATGCTTTCCATAATGATACTCAGATTACTTCCTTGTCTTTACCATCTAGCGTAGAAAAAGTGGAGAGCGGTGCGTTTTGGAAAACCAGTAACTTAAAAAATATCACGTTTGCTGACAAAGGCAAAGGTCTAAAATCGCTTGAAATGTACGCTTTTGCTGATTGTTCCTCTTTAGAGAGCATCGACCTTTCCAATGCAAACCTTACTGAGATCCCGGAGAAAGCCTTTGAAAACTGTACTTCCTTACGCTCTGTCAAGTTACCTCCTACGGTCACGAAGATTGATGTAGATGCATTTTCCGGCTGCCGGAACTTAGAGGAGATCACAGGGCTTTCGGACTGCAGTATCACAGAGATCGGGACCGATGCCTTTTATGGCTGTTCTAAATTAAAGAGCCTTGATTTTTCAAATTCAACATTCACGGCACTTCCGGAGAAGGCTTTTAGCGGACTTAGGAGCCTTACGACACTTACTGTACCAAAGACACTCACAACGGTTGGGGCACAGGCATTTAGTTCCTGCGAAAAGATAGAAGAGGTCACAGGACTTTCGGACTGTAATATCACAAGCCTTGGGGAGAGTGCTTTTGCTTCCTGTACGAACCTGAAAAGGGCAGACCTTTCCAAAAGTTCCTTTACCGTCCTGCCTGCCCGTGCTTTTTATCAGGATACGGCATTGTCCTTTATAAAGATGCCGTCTGTCTTAAAGGAGATCGGGAAAGATGCACTGTATGGCTGTGAATCGATCAGCAAGCTCGATCTTACGGATACTGCCCTTACAACGATCGGGGAGTATGGTCTAGGTGGTATGCGTTCGCTAATGTATATCGATCTGCCGGATACCGTAAACAGTGTAGGTGCAAATGCATTTGACCTCACATGGAGAATGGATGCGAGTGATACAGCATTACTGCCGACAGTCGTATCTGAAAATGTGAAGCCGGATGCAGTCGGGTATACCGAAAATAACAAGTCCCCATGGAAACGCCGTTATGTCGTATTCCGGGATGATGCCTATGCCGTCTATTTTGATGGCAACGGATCAGACGGAAAAACGGTGAACGACCCTGTCTTTGGCAGTACTGGTACCAAGCTGTCCATACCTGCCTGCAAATATACGAAAAAAGGCTATCTGTTCAAGGAGTGGAACACGAAAAAAGATGGCAGTGGTGCTTCTTATAAAGCAGGGGCGAAGACTTTAGATGCTGTTTCCATCCTCTATGCACAGTGGCAGAAAGCAACCGCAAAAGTAACCTTAGAGTTTCCGGGTGGAAAGTATACGAATGCTTCCGGCAGCAGATGGGAAGACCGCTATAGCTTTACCGCATCGTTCTCTTCCACAAGCTCCGTAACCTACCTGCCATTTGCACAGAACATGACAAAAGAAGGGTATACCTTTGCCGGATGGTACACAGAGCCAGAGTATAAAAAGAAGGTTGAATCCCTGACGATCCGTACTGCAATAGATGGCATGACTCTTTATGCCAAATGGAACGATACCCATGAACATGTTTGGGGCGAAGGGACGATCACAACAAAGCCTGCCTGCATTACACCGGGCGTAAAGACCTACACCTGCTCGGTCTGCCAGAAAACAAAGACCGAAGAGATCCCTGCGACCGGACATCTGCATACGGAAGTCCGTAACAAAGCTGAAGCTACCTGTACAACAGAGGGTTATACCGGAGATACCTATTGTACAGACTGTGGGGAAAAACTCTCCTCCGGAGAACCGACTGCCAAGAAAGCACACGACTGGGATGAAGGGAAAGTGACTACCGAAGCCACCTGTAAGAACACTGGAGTAAAGACCTATACTTGTAACAACTGCAGTGAGACTAAAACAGAAGTGATCCCAATGACAGACCATATCTGGGATAACGGCAAGATAACTACCAAACCATCCTGCGTTACACCGGGTGTAAAGACCTATACCTGTACAGTCTGTCAGGAAACAAAGACCGAAGAGATCCCAGCCACCGGACACCTGCATACGGAAGTCCGTAACAAAGCAGAAGCTACCTGTACAACAGAGGGATATACCGGTGATACCTATTGTACAGACTGTGGGGAGAAGCTTTCGGATGGTAAGATTCTTCCGAAGAAAGACCACGAATATGAAGTGTCCGAAAAACAGGAAGCCACCTGTACAACAGACGGCTATATCCTTTCTGTCTGCAAGGTCTGTGGGGACGAAAAACGAGAAGTCCTTCCTGCGACCGGACACCAGCACACGGAAATCCGCAACAAAAAGGAAGCAACCTGCAAAGAAGAAGGCTATACCGGTGATACCTATTGCAAAGACTGTGGAGAGAAGCTTTCTGATGGCAAGACAATCGCCAAGACCACGGAACACACATGGAATGCTGGTAAAGTGACCAAAGCAGCAACCTGTACAGAAAAAGGGGTGAAGCTCTACACCTGTACGGTCTGTGATAAGGTAAAGACCGAAGAGATCCCAGCCACCGGGCACCAGCATACGGAAGTCCGTAACAAAACAGAAGCAACCTGTACAAAAGAGGGTTATACCGGCGACACCTATTGTACGGACTGTGGAGAGAAATTATCTTCTGGTGAAGTGATCCCTAAAAAAGACCACCGTTACGAGGAGAAAGAACGAAACGAAGCGAACTGTGAAAGAGAAGGCTATGTTCTCTTTATCTGCAAGACCTGTGGGGACGAAAAGAGAGAAGTCCTTCCAAAGACAGACCATCAGCACACCGAAGTCCGCAATAAAGAGGAAGCCACCTGCACCGAAGGCGGATACACCGGCGATACTTACTGCACGGACTGCGGGAAAAAACTTTGTGCCGGAAAGGAAACCCCTGCGACCGGACACATCCACATCGGATATTTAGATAAAACAGAAGCAACCTGTACGAAAGAAGGATATACCGGCGATACTTACTGCAAAGACTGCGGTCTTACTTTAGACATCGGGGAAGAGATTCCGGCAACCGGACACACATGGGAAAAGAAATCTGTGATTGCCCCGACTTACACCAAGAAAGGAAAGATCACTTATATCTGCAAGCGATGCAAGGAGAAAAAGGTAGTTACTACAAAGAA
This sequence comes from uncultured Senegalimassilia sp., assembly GCA_934661765.1. The sequence continues at coordinate 32,870 of CAKUJT010000004.1, read as the reverse complement.
ACTTGCTTATCCGAAAGTTGGAACAAAGTATACGGTTTCTGGCAGCCAGTACAAAGTGACGAAAGCTGGAGCAGAAGTAAGTCTTATCAAGACAAACAAGAATGCGAAGAGTGTAACAATACCGGCAGTGATCAAGGCAAAGGGAGTTACCTATAAAGTGACTTCTGTCGCAGCAAAAGCAGTCAAAAATAATAAAAAAGTGAGATCTGTAGTGATCGGAGCCAATGTTAAGCGTATCAATAACAATGCATTTTACAAATGCCCGGCGTTAAAAACAATAACGATCAAGACAACAAAACTCACTAAGAAAACAGCCAGCAAGAAAGTATTTAAGGGCGTTGGTAAGAAGATGGTTATCAAGGTACCAAAGAAAGTGAAGAAATCTTATGCTAAGATTTTCAAAGGATTGAAAGTGAAATAAGGAAAAAGAATTCGATTCTTTTTAAGGACTCATGCCGGATGGTGTGGGTTCTTTTTTTTATCATAGGATGCAATCTGTCATACTAATTGATTATTCTTTTTTGTTGTGCGAAACCTCTTTTTTGTGTATAATAAAAGCACAGATATAGGTGTGAAATTATTACACTCATATATCTGTGAAATTATTACACACATATATGTATGTTTTATTACACAAAATTAATGCCAGCATATTTGTAGAGTATAAAGAAAATGGTGATAATTATGTATGAAAAATTGATACAAAATTTAGAAAATAAAAGGGATGCAACGTACACGATTCCAGAAGTTGAGCATTTGGCGGATTCTATCTTAATTGAAAATAACCCGGCAGAATTGGTTGCTCCAACTCCTATTGTAAAGATTGTTAGTGATTTTGGGTTTAAAGCATTTAAAATAGAAAATCTTGGGGAAGATATTTCTGGCAATATATACATTGGAGGCACTACAGAAAAAGTATTTCATCATGATAAAGTTATTGTAGTACAGGCGAAAGAAGAACTTTATCACCAAAGATTTATCATTGCACATGAGTTAGGACATTATTTATTGGATTATATTGGAAATCCAACTTTTGAAGACCCTAAGAAACTCTTTTCAAAAACGTATATTAAAGCAGACCATGAATCTTCTGAGGAGATTTTAGCAGATAGATTTGCGGCGGAATTACTGATGCCTGCTCGTCTTTTCTTGCAAAAGTATCTAAATATAATGAATTACTCAAAACAGGATATTGATTACACGATTACGTATCTGTCTACCTATTTTGAAGTAAAAAAAGGTAGTGTAAAAAAAAGAATCAGAGAAGTAATAGAGGTTAATTAATGAGTAATGCTGCAAATGATAAACATACTGAAGAACACCATGCGAGATATACGGAATCTTTTGTAAAGATTTTGGATGAATATAAGGCTCAAGTTAAAAATTCTTCTGAGAATAAAAATAAATTAAAAAAAGACTTTTTTAAGGTGATATGTGTAATTATGTATACTATGATAGCTGCATTTATAGGAACATTAGCATGTACGCTGTATATATTATATACAAAAGATATATCACTCTCTGTTATTTCCGGAGCGATAACTGCTATCATATCATCATTTGTCACTATGTTAACGGCGATATTGAAATTACCTCAGATTATTGCTAATTATTTATTCAACAAAGATGAAGATAACCAGATGGTAGAAATCATAAAAAGTATTCAACAATATGAAATAGGTCTTGCTAAATCTAATTATGAAGCTGTAGAAAAGGCTGATGAAGAGAAAAAAGCAAATCCCGATCAAAATTTAGAAGAATATTCTGTACTTCCAGATACAATGCCTGTGAAAGAGGAAAGTTATACAGATGAGCATTCATCTGAAAATTAGAATACAGGGATTCCACATCCTTACCAAGACAAGTAAGACTGCAAAGAGCGCGACGATACCAGCAGTCATCAAGGTGAATGGAGTTACCTATAAAGTGACATCGATCGGCACAAAGGCTTTAATGCGTTCTATAAATGCAAGAGCTTAAAGATGGTAATCATCAAGTCGGTGCTGCTTACGAAGAAAACGGCGAATAAGAAAGCGTTTAAGGGTGTTGACAAAAAGATGGTTATCAAGGTACCGAAGAAAATGAAGAAGGCTTATGTGAAGATTTTTAAGGGGTTGAAAGTGAAATAAGGAAAAAGAATTCGATTCTTTTTAAGGACTCATGCCGGATGGTGTGGGTCCTTTTTTTCTTGTAAAAATATTTGTTGGCTTTATCCATATTAAAATTGTAAAACAAAATTCAAAAAAGGAGGAAAAACAATGTTTTATCAAATGAGTATGCCATACATAAGGGTATATACATAAAAAGTAACTATTTTTAGTTGCATTATCACATAAAAAAGTATAGTATAAATATAGGAGTTATATATGGGCAAAAAAGAAAAACTAATTTTACGCTTAAAATCATGTCCAAAAGATTTTACATTTAATGAAGCAGAAGCTTTGTTGCAATATCTGGGGTATTTTCGTTGTGATAAGGGTAAAACAAGCGGTTCTCGCGTAATGTTTGCCAGCGTTGGACATGAAAATATCTTACTTCATCGACCACATCCACAAAAAGAGTTAAAAGCTTATCAAATAAAACAATTATTAAACAAATTAGAACAGGAGGGGTTGGTATGAAAAACACTATGGAATATAAAGGATATATTGGAAGTGTAGAATTTTCCGAAGAAGATTGCATCTTGTATGGAAAAGTTATGGGGATTCGCTCCTTAATTTCTTATGAAGGTGAAACGGCAAAAGAATTATTAGAAGATTTTCATGGAGCTGTAGACGATTATCTTACATTGTGCAAAGAAAATGGAATTGTTCCAGAAACGGCATATAAAGGTAGTTTTAATGTGAGAATTTCGCCTGATTTGCATAAACGGTTAGTGTTATACACGACTGCTCACGAAATGTCATTAAACAGTTATGTAGAGGAAACTTTAAAAAATTCTCCCGCAGCTAAAATTTGATAAAACCAACTTTGAAGGACTCATGCCAAATAGTATGGGTTCTTTTTTTCTGTAATAATATAAGTTGCATGGGTTAAAATATACACATTAATATTAGAAAAAAATATGTAGAAGGGAGATATAAAAATCGTGAAATCATATCTAATTGTTGAGGAACATAAAACGAAAACTTTAAAAATCATTCCATATTCAGAGTATTTGTTGAATAAAGATAATGTGTTTTTATATGAAATTATCAGTGATGCTAACACAGAGGATGAAGCAGCCTTGATACTACATCATATTAATGAGGTTGGCGGCATACAGGAATATTTTAATGAGGTAGCAAGAGAAGCAAAAAAAGAGGTAGAAAAAAATAAAGAGGATATTCAGGAAAAAGAATTAGAACAGCTTTGTTCAAGTGAAACGTCATCCATTTCTCCTGCTGCAATTCCTGAAAATTATTTAGATAGGGCGATTTTGAAAAAATTTCGATATGAACTAGATATATTTGAAGATTACTTAGGCATGATTCGTTATTTTATGACGGAAAATGACCCTTTAAGCTACATAAGATTGAATGATGATTCGAGAGAAGAAAAATATGTGTATTTCAAAGATGTTGAACGGCAGCTAGAAGCTTTAAAGATAGGTATTATTAAACTCTACTACTATTCTTTTCATAAAGAACTTTTCGATGATTTTTCACAGAGAATGGATGAAATGTATGAAACAGAACAATTAATACTTAGTTATCCGCTATATAAATTAAAACAGGCATTATACAAAGAGGAAGAAGCAAGGGATATTTTTGCACAGTATAGTGACAGGCAGATTAGAAATGCTATTAAAAATTATGATAATCCAAAATATCAGAGAGAAAGAGAAGAATGCGCCCAAAAGGATAATAATAAAGTGGTACATAGCGTTTCCTTTGATATAGATGTCCATGATGATCAGATTAGTGAGCAGGAAATAAAGGAATACATAATGCGTGGACTCAGATACTGGGGGATTGATACATTGGGAAAAATAAAAATCGAAGGAAACTAACGTTTTCCTCGATTGATAAAATTTTGTATAATTTCAGGTATGCTCTTCGCTTTTGATGCATCATCTGTATATTTAAAACTAATCGTATTATCATTTTTAAAATATTCATATAGCTTAAAATACAGAAGCTTTGTTTTGTCAGAATTATATGGAGTACGATGTTTTTGCCTTCCGTCAGGCATTAAACCATTTCGAAAAACATCAAAACAGTAATTCCCGTCAACTTCTCCCCTTGTTGTATTAAGTATCTTTACACAGGCATCAGAGTGCGGCTTATCTAAAGATTCAGGCATGACAGCAGGAATGAAATTACCAAAATACTTGTAAAATTGCAAAAAAACATCTCCCATATTTTCAGCATACTCAATACCAAAAAAATCACGAAACTCTTTAATATTTTGAATTTCAAAACGATTTATGTTCGCATATACAGATAATGATGTGTTTTCTTTTTGAGGATTGATAAACGTGAGTTTTGCCATGTAATATTTGAGTTTATCAGGTTTTTTCCCATTTATCTTTGGTATATCTTCGCAAACAACAATGTAATTAATTCTCTTGTATGGAAAATTAAAAGCTGTAATTATCCAGCTTTTTGATCTCATATCATAAATTAAATCACGCAAATTAGGCATATTAGCGGACATGTATATTTCCTCCCTATCTGACATATATTTATAAAAATATTATAGCGTTATTTATAACGTTAATCAAGAAAAAAATAGGAGTTGCAATGAATATTAAAAAATTAAAAGAAATCATGGAAATAAAAAATATAAGTTTATACCGATTATCAAAGATGACTGGAATCTCGGATTCTCAATTAGGGAAAATTTTAAATGGAATAACGACAAACCCAAGAATTAATACAGTAAAGGCTATTGCAAAAGCGTTAGATGTTTCTATAAATGAGATTGTTTGATATTATATTTATGGAAAAGAACTCATGGTAAAAAATTGTGAGTCCTTTTATAATTAAAATCCCATTATTGAATTTTTATAGAAATTATGCAGATATTGTTGGAAAAATATACAATAAAAAATAATTGACATAAAATATATTTGTTGTATTATATGAAATAAGGATATGGCTCTGACAAATGCGAATCACGAAAACGCTGAGTGAAAGTCATTATTGCTATATATACTATGGGAGATTCACCTATATTTATGTATACGGCAAAATTTTTTGAATTTATGCTGTGTATATTTTACACAGCTTTTTTATTTCAATACCTCCTTGTTGGAAGCTATATCCCAAATATTAATAAAGGAGGTTCTTTCTATGAGAAAAGAGCGGAGAGAAAAACGAAATTTTGATTTACTTACATCAAAACAGGCATTAGAGCGAATGAAATCGGCACAAACAATTGTTGTCGTTGGTCCTACATCATCAGGAAAGAGTACATTGATTTACGCTCTTGTTAATCAACATATTATTGGATTTATCTCGACCGGAATCGGAGATAAATGTCAAACAACGATTATACCATGTAATTTTTTGTTTGATGAACGTATTAATGAAGATAAGTATTTTTCTTTACGTATCCGAACAAAGAAATTTACAGGCAAAGTAATCCATTTAGAGATAATGGAGATGTTAGCTAATCAATTTACAATGAATGGTATGTGTGCAGAAGACACATTGGATGCAATAGATGAAAAAACATTTAAGTTTATTCTCGAGCCGAAAAATTCTGCATATCATCTTGATAAAATAGCAGACATGATTCCTATCAAAGAATTCAAGAAAGTAATAGCAGACTCATTGAGCGAACTTGAAAAAGCTGAGCCATCATTTATCGAAAGAGTAAACATCAAGAAAAAAGAATATCAAAAGCAGAAAGTTTTAATTTCTATTATTCGTAAAATGGTATTTGAAGAAATGTGGGATGAACTTGATTCTTCTTTCAAAGAAGAATATTATAACTGGCTTAAATCAATTGGTGATAAAATTACAGATCGGCTAAGCAAATTAATGGGAACGAGTGATAATCTTGAAAATATTAACGAATATAGTGCTGAAAAAGACGACATCCGTTCATATGGTGGAACAATTCTACGAACTCTCTTTGATCCATTTCAACCATTCAGCCTTATAGTAGAAGATATGGTTCTTGCTTGTAGACCACGTCATGAATTAATAGAAAAAGCAGATGAAAATGTGCCACTTAGATTTTGTTTGAGAGATACAATGGGATTGAACCAAATTGATATGGATAATAATTCAATCAAAGATGCTCTGGATATCGCATTAAATTGTAGTCCTGATAGTATTTTACTGTTAATGAGCCTAGAGGAACGAGAGGACGTAATTGTAAATTCCTGTGAGGTTATAAATGAAAAAATTGGAAAAGCTCAAAAGCTTGATATACCGGTAAATGTAATTTTTACCAAAGCTGATAGGATTATTACAAATATCATTAGTAAGTTCGAAAAAGAAACTTTAGAGCTTACACAACTTGACTATGACAAAAATATCACAGAGGCAATAGCTATTATGGAAAATTCAATCAAAAAATACAAATCAATATTGCCACAAGAAAGTACAACATGGTTATCTATTAGATACAAGGAAGAAAAAATTGATCCTATTCAGATAGCGTTACATAAGATTGATTCCATTGAATTTCTTAAATGGTTTATCAAGTTTAAACCAGAGGGTCTTTATCAGAAGATAGGTGACATAATCCATGATACACAACAACGAATTTTACCTAATGATATGACGAATCCGTTGTTTGTAACAGTAAAACATCCTGAAAAACCAGCTGTTAAAATTGAAATAAATGGGGATGTTATTTCGGATATATTCAAACAGATTCAAATTAGACTTACAGAAGATAAAGCTATAGTAAATGGATATTTAATTACTTCAAAATATGCTATTAACGGAAGAAGCGTAGTTGCCTATTATAACAAATTGCAGCATGGTCAAGGCCATACTACTCGCGCTAAAGTATATGGAAACTTCAGTATTAATATGAAGAGGATGTTAAACAATATTCTGTGTCAGCTTGTACCTAATTTTGCAATTTTATACAATTCTGGGGCTGTTGGGACGGTTATTGATAATTTAGATGAAAGAGAAGTAAATCGAATTGTCAAAATTATGGATTCAAATCAAGTAATTACAAAGCATGTATGTAGTGATTTAAACCCAGCATTGTTTGATTTTACGCCACAGGCAAGCATGACGCAACAGTTACATATCTTATTTAAAGATTATTTCCGTGATACAGGAAAATATTATATGGTTATGGATAAAGTTGCATTTAATCTTTCCTATGGTAATAGCAAAATCCAGGATATTATTGATACGATTTATGCAAAGTATATTAGCTATGATGCGACTATTAGAAAGATGCAAGAAACTTATAAAGAAATATTTGCAACAAAAGATTTTGCAGATATTATTGCTGAAGAAATTGGTAATGCAATGACAGACTTAATAAATAAGATGTTCATTATCATTTAAGTGATTGATGTTTTCAAAAAATCTTTCACAACCAAAATTTGACAAACCTGATTCCGGAGGACCCATGCCAAAAGGTGTGGGTTCTTTTTTATAAGACCATAAAATTCTCCGAAAAAAGTATTACACTTCTCCGAAATTTTAATTGCTGAATTTTTTCGGAGAAATGTAGTACCTTTTAAATATAAGTTTTTCTAAAAATTGTTGTGCTACACCAGACCGAAATTTGTGCTACAGTATAATGAAATTTGTTATAATTCTCAGTCCAGTATCTCTATATGGGCTAGATGCCGATTTTACCTCGGCGGTGTTTAAAAAATCCGATTCTTTTGAGGGACTCATGCCAAATGGTATGGGTTCTTTTTTTACCACAAAAATAGCCGCCCTGACAGCTATTTTTGATATCTAAATAGCAAATTGGACTAACCGACTATCGGTAGCACTCTTTTTCTATAATTATACTACTATGTAGCTATGGAAATGTCAATTTATCAAATTAGTGATTATAAAAATATGTGTAAAAAAGGAGAGAAAATGAATAGAGAAGAATTTTTATCAGTATGTGGTGAATGTGAAGTTGGATACAGAGCCCCACTATTGGATTTTTATAGAAATTATTCAGATATTGTTCACAAAATACACCATAAATATGCTCTGTTAGACGGAGAAGATCAGAATAAGATGCTGGTTGAAAGATTAAAAAACTGGTTAGAGCAAAGGGCGTATAGCGATATTGTTTCCACCATAAATACATTAAACGATAATTCAGAACAAAAAGTTTTGGGATTTATTCACTTATATGATTGCATTTTAAAATCTACGGATGATGATTACGAATTGATAGACCAGTTATTTTTCATTCCTGATCGATTTGAGAGAGAGTTTCAAAGAAATATGACTGCTGTTACTGAAAAAGAAAACAACTTCTGTTGTATGCAGGCATCCATTTACCATTCAGTTGTTGCACAAGACTGGATGTGCAACACAGGAAGGATGCATTGGTATTGATACTGGCTCTCAGCATATTGGTGTTGGAGTTACCTGTGGAGACAGAGTGATCCTTAAAACACTAAATGTATAATAAGTTATACGCAAAGTGATTTTCAAATGAGAAAAGAAAAAAGGTAATGAGAAAAAATAAGAAAAAAGCTCTCCCCAAAATGATATAAAAAATATAGTTCACATAGCGGAAGTAGTGAGCGGAGATATTGGTATCCCCACTAACATGAAATTAAGCACCGCCGGAAGAAAACCCAACATTCAGTCTCCGTTAATACCGGCTAGGGAATTAAAACAACAACTACATTTTGCTTATAATTAACCTAGTGTCAGAATGGCTCAGATTGTCTTTCCTGTTACATAGTAAAATCCATCTAAAAGTATATATTTTGTATGATCTAATCAGAGAAGAAAAACCACTGATATATTAGAGAGAAAAAAGCACTCTTATAAGAGTGAAATAATAGCACACATATATTTGCGATAAAAAATGTCTTATATAAGAGAAAAAAAAGAACAGATATAAGAGTGAAAAAAACGCACTGTTATATCTGCGAAAAATATAGCTAATATGAAGTTGTGCGAAAAAAATGCACAGGTATAAGAGCGAAAAAACACAATGTATGGTAATAGGATATTTGACATCCTCCCACGGATAAATCCATGGGATTCCTTAGATTATTTCTTTTTCCTGCATTACGATAAAATCAACAAAGATATAAGTTTTCCCGTGAACAGCTCTTTTTTTCTTATAAAAATTCAGTGTATTTTCCTTATGGTAAAATATATTTATCATATTAATATATAATAAAAAAAGGAGAGATAATTATGCAGAATTTTGAATTAACTAAACACCAGGTAACAGAAGTAAATTACAAAGATAATGGGCGAGCAAAGGAAGGGGAATCCAGTTTTGACATTTCCGGATCTGTCCTGCTCCCGAAAGACGGGAAAGGTATTATCTTTGAACAGGAAGTCCAGCTCGGAAAACCGGGAGAAAATGTGTACCTGTATTTAAAGACACTCACATTTTTCGCCCAGATTGATGCATCCAAGCCTTTCGTATTAGATGAGGCAAACAAAGAATGTTATCCTATGGCAGAAAAGCTACTGAAGGAGACAATCAGAAATGTAACAGAATCTTTTGGTATGCCAATCATCGATCTAATGGTCGAAGCAGAGACAAAAGCATAACACACAACAAAAGGGGATCAGTTTTCTGATCCTTTTTTCTTATAAAATAGCAGCTAAACCATCTGTGAACCTCTCCACCTGAGCTGTAGTTCAGATGGAGCTTGCACCGCAAAGATTGTCAGTCAAGAAGTCCTTTCGAGGGCTTTTTTTATATCCATAGCTTAGTCAACTTCTCCTGACTAGAAGTCAGGAGCTTGGAGGAACAGGGTCAGTAATTATCTAACAAATGCACTCCAATCTTATCTGGATACAATAGACTCGCTCCTTTCCCACAGGAGAAGGAGTGGAGGTCCACCAATGACCAGACGGTTTCCTGGTGAGTTGCCATACCAGGATATATATTTTTTTATAGGAGATGTGGTAAAACAATATATACAGAATCAATATCCAGAATAAGAACATTCTTTAAGGCGTATTCATCTCCCGGTTAAAACCGGGAGATTTCTACTTATAATTTAATTAAAAAAGAATCGAATTCCATTTTTGCATTTCTCCCCGGCTATAGATGCAACTTTTTTATCTGCATGTTCTCATGTGAACTTACAATGTCCCAAGTGTGCTAAGACAGGCGTTTGACCCGAACCAAACGACATTTTGCCATATTAAAATCAGAAAAACTTATAAAACAGAAAGGAATTGGTACGGTTATGGCAGAAAAAACACAGGTCTATCATTTTTCACTGGGAACGCCTTATATCCCGCCAAAAGATTTTCGTCTAGCTCGATCAAAATGGGAAAGTCAAAAATTATATATAAACGAATTGCCTGTTTTTTTCCATTTGCACCTGCAACGAGAAGATGGGCATTATTCTTATGCCCAAATTTTCTGCCGCCCTGTTGTAAATAATAAGTGGTTAAATATGAGACAGATTGGATATCTGAATACATCAGATGTTGGAAAATCTTTAAAAAAGATGGAAGATTTCCATCAATACCAGGAATATTTTCTCACAGCAAACAGTTTTTCCACACCAAAAGAAAGAAAAAAGAAAAACCTATACACAATCCAGAATATTGTATTGGATATCGATATCCATTCGGCAAAAAGAGACCGGGAGTTTTTTGTACAGCGTCTGGATGCTGTACTGTATCTTGCGTTTAAAGATAAAACTTTTCCACTGCCTGTCCCTAACACAGTTGTCTATACTGGCAGAGGGATACAGCTATGGTGGGCAGTCTGTCCATTTTCCGCAAAAGAGCTGTTATATGTATACCATGATCTTGTCAGATATTTTGCGAGTGAGATTACAAAAAGAATCAATGAAGACAAGGACTTGGAAAAATATGTCATCGTAGATGCCGCTGCTTCCAAAAAAGAGAGCGGTTTGTTCCGTATGCCGGGGACATGGAATGCAAAGTCACGGACATTTGGTTCTTTCCGCATCCTGCATGAAAACAAATTTGATGCTGTATCTCTGTTTTTTGACCGCCATCCTAAGACAGGAAAACCATTTATCAAATACAAGAGTAAAAGAAAAAATGGGTTCCGAGATTATGGAAAATATATGGAAGAAAAGATCCGGCATTTGATCAAACTGAGACGGGAAGAAGGATTGGACGAAAACGGTTTTCGAGATCTTTATTGTCTGATCGTTTACTGTGCCTACCTTTCCAGTGGTACAGCAGAAGATATCGCGTGGGGAAAGACCATAGCCCTTAACGAAAGTTTTCAGCGTCCGCTGCCGGAAAAAGAATTGAGAAGTTACATGTCCAGTGCAACAGAAAAGAAATACCGATTTACCTTTGAAAAAGTAATCGAATATCTTGATATTGATGAAAAAGAACAAGAAACCATCCGCTTAAAGCCAGCAAGAGTAAGAAAAGAGGAACGAGAAATGGCTAAAAAAAGAGCAAAAGAAAACCGGGTAAGACGAAAAGAAGAAAAAGAAAAGAAAAAACTCCGTGTATTGGAACTGCTCATGAAAGGGTACACCCAGCAAAAAATCGCAGGAATCATTGGGTGCACCCAATCAACCGTCAGCAAGATCATAAAAGAAGCTGGGATTAAATGTAAAAAAGGCAGAAGAAAGATCACAGAATCCGCAAAAAAGATCTGCCAGACGATACATACAAAAAAAGAGGAAAAACAAAAAGCAAAAGTTCATAAAGAAATGGAACATTTGATGGAGACAGATCCAGAGTTTCGTACCACAATGGACAAGCTGAATGAGTTGAAAAAGAAGCGGGAGCGGTATAAAAAAGAAAAAGAAGAGTTAAACGAACGAAGAAAAACGCCGGAATGGAACCGGACCTTTGACCTGCCGTCTGATGCAGAGTTTCAGAAGATATTAGCAGGGGAAATCCGCAGTTACAATGAACGTAACAACTAATTTTTTCTTATAAAAATGGACTCCTTTTATCCTCTTACAGCAAGAAGACTCCGACCTCTAAGGGACTCCACTGAAAAAGTCCTTTTTAGTGGGATTGTCCGCAGTGTGGGACCCATCATGACAGAGATGTAAATGCGGCGGTAAATATCAGAAATGAGGGAATGCGGCTGGTAATTGCATGACCTTAAAGAACATAACACAACCGTGGGACACACGGGGATAGCTCGCATATGCTTAGCACGGTAGTGCTATCGAACGAGAACCAAACTTCTACAGGTGGGGGAGGATGTCACAGTGAAAATAGCCACAGGAGACTGGGGCTTTTTGTTGTACCAGAATTTCCGTTATCCGGGTTAAAAAGGAAAAAGTAAACAAACAGACAAGAGGCAAACAAGGCAAAGGGCAAGAAAAAGAAAGATAATTGTTGCAATTATTCCGTACCTACATATATAAGTGATAATTATCTTAGACAACTTTATGTTTCTTTGTTTTATACTCTATAATCTCCTTTGCTGCATCCCTCACTTTTTCTTGTTTTACTACATCTTACTTTATAATCCTGCAGTACGTCTATTAGTTGTTATCTATTGGGCGTAGCTCACTATCCTTCTTTTGCACAGAGCATTCCCACTGTGTCTTTATTTTTATCTGTATCCCTCTTACCTTCCTGGCATGGCATTGGAAAGAGCTTCTATTACTTCGGTATTTTCTTATCAAAATTCTTTTTGCCTACCTTTTTTTTATACTATAACAAGGAATATATGTTATCGCTTTTCTGTGATGACTCCGAAGTTATGCCTATCTGTATGGGGTCGGATACAGCAAATCTGGTACGAAATGAGGTAACTCGATCCTGATGAAACATATTAATAAGAGAAAAGAGTGAAAAGGAAGGGAGTATCCATATGATTAACTATGAAAAATTGAACAAATCCCAGTATGAGGCAGTAATGCATGATAAAGGACCAGCATTGCTTTTAGCAGGGGCAGGTACAGGAAAGACCCGGACACTTATCTACCGTGTAGCACATCTGATCGAGTCAGGAGTCAGTCCAGAAAGTATCCTGCTTCTTACCTTTACCAATAAGGCGGCGAATGAGATGAAAGAACGAGCCGAGAAGATGCTAAAAGAAAAATGCGGGATCACTGCCTGCACTTACCATTCTTTTTGTGTAAAGATGCTTCGATTTTATGGAAAGATGGCTGGCATCTCTCCAGATTTCACGATTTTATCTGGACCGGACGAGGCGGATATCATTGACATTGTAAAATCGGAATTAAATTTCCAAAAACTAAAAAACATGCCTTCTGCTTCTGTTTTTGCTTCTATGTTATCTACTTGTGTAAACAAAGGGCTTACACTAGAAGAATTATTAAAAAAACAGCGGTACTGGAGGTTTAGACAAAATGAACGAAAACTTTTCTTGTTACGAGAGGAGACAAAAAGATATAAAGAAGAACATAATCTTCTTAATTATGATGACATCCTGATTAAATTTGACCAAATGCTTACGGATTATCCTGATATTGCAAGAAGAATTGAGGATACTTATCAATACATTATGGTAGATGAATATCAGGATACAAATACTTTACAGGACAGCATTATAAGAAAGATCCGTAAAAAAAATACAAATCTTATGGTCGTTGGAGATGATATGCAGTCTATCTATAAATTCCGAGGAGCGGATGTACAAAATATTTTATCATTTCCAAAAAGATTATGATGAATTTTGAAGAGTTTAAGACATGGGTTAAGGAAAACATTACGTCTGAAGATTGGAAAGAGACAAGTCAGGTAGAAATATCCGTTGTTAAAAAGAACAATGGTGTTTCTAAAGCCGGCTTGTCTATCCGAGAAGATGAACAAGATGCCAGTCCATTACTTTATCTGGATGATTATTACATACACTATCAAAATGGTGAGATATTGGAAAATGTCATAAAAAAGATAAGGGATGATTATAATGAAAAGGTTCAGATGTTTGCCGCCAAAATACCAAACTTGCAGGAATTTGAAAATGTACGTGGAAAAGTTATTTATCGCCTTGTAAATTATGAAAAAAATAAGGAACTGTTAGAGGCTTGTCCACATATAAGATTACATGATCTTGCGGTAACATTTCGCTGGGTGGCTCGTATTGATGATGTTGGCGTTTCTACTTCATTGATCACAAATGAGCAAGTCAAAGAGTGGGGTGTTTCTATCAATGATTTAGTCTTAGCAGCACGACAGAACACACCTCGTTTATTTCCAACCAAAATTATTGATATGGAGGAGATGTTAGCAGGGATGGTATCTTTTATCTTATATCCATGCACTATCCCAATGTATATCTTGACAAATGAACAGGAAATTAATGGAGCCTCTGCTTTATTATATGGAGATGTATTGAAAGATTTTGCAAACAAAAAAGGAACAGATATGTATATCTTACCTTCTAGCATCCATGAAGTAATCATGGTTCCAGCAGATAGGATAGATGATCCCAAAGAATTATCATCTATGGTTCATGATGCCAATACTACAGTTGTATCAACAGGGGATGTATTATCTGATTCTGTCTATTATTATGATCGAAAAAAAGATCAAATTCTTGTCAAAGCATAAGAAAATACAGGTAATCCTATGAGATTCGCTTATTAAAGAAGGCAGCAGGAAAATCTTCACTATACCGAAGCTGTACAGAAGATATATGGTTGATATTCATGCCGCTGATCAGATTTTTAACAACTAAAATTTTTCTTATAAACATGTTCCTCTTCTAAAAAATAATATATATTAAATATCTGTTTTAGGAAAATCCATTATAAGAAAACAATTTATCAGAAAAAAGTCTCAGAAATGAGGCTTTTTTTCTTACAAAAATTCCATTTTTTATACATCTTATATAATGTATAAAACAGGCATGGAGATTTTAGATAAGCATATTAAAAAGAAAGGAAAAGAAAAATATGAGAAGTGAACAGAACACAGTCAAAGAAATTATTAAAGATATATACATTATACTATTCTCAGTCATAATACTTGCAGCCTTAGGTTTTTGTATGAGGCATATGTTGGAAACGAATGTTACTTCAGAGGAAACAATTGATCATACGATTCCTACTACAGAAGTCTCTATTAAAAATATAAAATGGGATGGGGTAACAAGAGTTATTGATTGTGATTTTGAACCGATTGATGGTGCTAAAAAATATTACGCGGAGGTATGTTCTGATGAAGATTTTATTTTCGGATGTATAAAGGTAGAAATCAACACGAGTTCTCCTCTACGGGTACATATTGAACAGAATAAATGGAATGCAGCTGCCCCGGATTATGTTCGTGTACGTGCAAAGCTATCTGAAAATAAATATACGGATTGGAGTAAAGTTATGACCATTAAAGCAGATGAGAAATTGGCTAAATTAGCTGAAAAAGACAAGACAAGAAGATACTTGGTGAGAGAATTTTCTCATACTATGATCATGTCATTAGTAGTAGCTGGCATCATACAGATGATAAAAATACTAAAGAAACGAAAGTATAACCGAAAAAAATTATAGACATCCAAGAAAGGTAAAATATGGAAAATATTAAAACACCAATGTTAGAAAAAATAAAAGAAATTCAAGATGAAAGTGAGCTGTGCTCTAAATTTTTAGATTGGCTTCTCCAAAGATATACTGTCTTTGATAGGAAACAGGTGAGAGAGTCACCATTCGCTGATGTGGGAGCAGGTGATTATATTAACAAAGAGCAGTTACTGGCAGAATTTTTTGACATCGACCTTGATGAAGCAAATAAGGAGAGGGAATTATTATTAAAATCATTGCAAGAACATAAACAAGGAGAAATGGAGATGTATTATGAACAAGAAAATTAAGCTGAACACACAAAAAAATATTTTTAAAATTATTTTTTCAATAAAAATAGCAGTGGTATTAACCTTCTTTGTTATTTATGAGATGCTATTAGTTACTCACATTAATGAAAAAGGATATGGTAGATGGATCTTAGAAGCAGCACTTATGTTGATGATTACAGTGGCATTGTCTTGTATTATACATTTTAAACAAAAAATAGAATGTGAGAGTTTTGACAATATTAACAAACTATACACTAAGTTTTTTATAACTATGCTAATGATTTTAATCTTTAGTTCTTTTGGCATCTTAGGTTTTCTTATACGCGATAAAGTTTTTGCAGCGAAGGATTGCGTAATATTGTATTGGGGATTTATTCAATTATTGATTTCTTTTCTTATCGTCAGATTTATTCAATTCAAATCGAACATTGATAGATTAAAAAATCTCGGCTTTAATATTCCAATTGAAAAATCGTTGAAAGAAGAGAAAAAATCGCGTGATAAAACAGTGAGAATGATTTGGATTATAACAATATTTTGCTATTTAATGTTAGTACTAAAGGTAGGATTTAACTACTGGATATATTCAATCGGATTAACAATACTGGTTATTGATATTTTTTTACTGGTCATGTCAAGAGCTGAAGATAATGATGACAACGACACTGAAAATAAAGAGAGGTAAATTATGGGATTAACAGAAATACAAAAAGAGATGATAAGGGGAATCGCAGCAAACAATATGCTTAAAGCTAGACAAGGGGCTTTAGGTGCTCTTAATGAAGATACCACACAGAAAAACAAAAACTTTGTAGCCCGTTATAAATCAATTCTAACATCGGAACATAGCTTTCTTTATGAGCTTCCGGCAGAATTAAAAGGACTTTTGCAGTGCGAAGATGTTTCGATGTCATTTAAAGAATCAAGATATTATGTATCAGAACAGCAAATGGAGCTGGCAGGTAAAATCTTCCGAATGGCAGAAGTAAGCCCAAAATTAATGGAACTGCAGATACCATACAAAAACGCGACTTTGTTATACGGTCCTCCAGGAACTGGAAAGACTATGTTTGCAAGATATATTGCTTTCAAAAAAGCCCTTCCGTTTTGCTACCTGAATTTTTCCAGAATCATAGATAGCTATATGGGTTCTACGGCGAAAAACATCGCAAAAGCGTTTGCTTATGCGTCTTCTAATCCATGCATTTTTATGTTAGATGAAGTGGATACAATTAGCTGTGATAGAAAATCTACATCAGGTAAAGGTTCAGATGGGGAAATGAGTAGGACTACAGTTACTTTGATGCAGGAATTTGATAAGATACCGAATGACGTAATTGTTCTGGCCGCTACAAACCGGTATGATCTGCTCGACTCGGCATTTGTAAGTCGATTTTCAATTAAGCAGGAGATGGAACCATTTACAACAGAAGAAAATCAGAAAATGATACAGATGTTTCTTAGTGATATTGGATATGAATTTGATGAAACGGAAATAAACCGTATCGTAAAAGGAACTCATGATCAGAGAGAAATCATGAGTAAAACAATACAACTTTTGGCAGAAAAAATTTGATGGATAGCTCCATTAATGTTGGCCTTCATAGAAATACCGCTAGGATTTAACAAAAAATCTTTTTATAAAATCTGTTCGACTTTCCAAAGAGGTTAGATAAAAAATATTTCTACATAGATAAAAAATATTTCTACAGAAAAATCAGATAAGTAAGATTTCTGTCATTCTATATAAGAAAGGAGGACAGACTTTATAAAAAAACAAGAATTCCCCTACCTCTTTAGATTATGGGATGAATTGTAAAATTCATGTAACGTCAGTGGTGGGCGGAGAAACGGTATCCCCCACTGACAGGAAGTAAAGTCCTGCCAGAAAAAATACCGGCATTCAGCCTCTGTATAAAGGATACCGGCTGTGGATTAAAACAAAACGATCAAGGAGAACGCATTATGGAAAATAAGAAAAATAAATATGGTTTTATTGTATTGGTTGAAGTATTGGTAGTTTTGTTATTTATATTAAAGCTACATAATAATTTAGACGAATGTCGTGCTATAGATGATGCGCCATACTATTGGCTTATATTTGATTATACTGGTAAGCCAAATCTCCCAGAAATGATTATAGTAACTAAGCCAGGCATATTAGGTACTAAAAAGTTATTTGCAGAAACAGATTATGAATTTGCGGACAATGCATCTGAAGAGAAATCAAAAACAGGTGGAACTATAGAATTGAAAGGAAAAGGAAAGTATCGTGGTACGATAAAAGTCAAAATTTATGTTTATGATGATGAAATAAAAACAACAGATATGCCATCTATCACTATTTCTAAAAATGATTTTAATAAAGATGGAAAATGTATAAAGCAGCTCTGTACTCCAAAAGTACTTGGAATGTTAGATGAATCAATTCCAACTTTAAAGTGTCAATTTCGTTTAGCTAAAGAAAATTCTAAAGCAATTTCTATAGATCCAGCAACTGGAACAATTGCAAGTAATAGCATCGAAGAAAAAATTTCTGTTTCTTCCGATGGTAAAGTAATAATAAAATCCACAGAGAAGGAAACATACATAGTAGAATGTGTAATTTCTGCAGACCATTACAAAACTTTAGCAAAGCCTATTTACATCTATGTGAGATGAATTAGGAGAAAGGAGAAATAAATGAAAATTAGAATTTATCATGAATCAGATGGAACTGTCCGTATCACAAAAGTAGTGGAACAAGGACCCGAAAAGGGGAAAGAAAGTTCGATGTTTCATAACTTAAAACCTGGGAGTATGGCAGAAGTTGAGATTGATGCGGTATTGCAACATCAGGCTTGTATAAAAGAGAGTAAAAGTGAATCCAAAGAAAAAGATGATTCCTGTAATTTACAGAAATTCTTACAAGTATATGCTCCGGATATGCCATATATCACAGTTAAAAAGACCGCTTCCAAGATGAAAATCTCGGTAGAAGATGCTGAAAAAATAATAGCAAAATGCAAAGAAAAGGGATTGTTAGAAAAGGTTTATATTGCTCGCTGTCCAGAATGTGGAAGTCTAATTAAAATGGATAAGGATAAAAAGAAACTACTTACTATCAAAGAATGTTATGTCTGTGAGAGAAAAATAACACTGGAGGAAGAAGATATTATTCCAGTGTATGTATTATCAAGGAAAAGATATTCCAATTAGAAGAACAGGAATGGTTTTGTTGTAGACAGTGTTTTGGAGGTACTGAAAATAATATTTACATTGTTTGCAATCTGTACAAATATATGTATAATATAAACATAAAGAAACAGCAGTGGGGAGAGAAAAAACATGGCTATTGGCGAAGTGAAAGGTATCTGCAAGAAATGTGGAGAGGAATTTACTGTCAGAAAAAAATTCCACAAAGGAACAGAAGCACGTGAATTTGAAGAAAAATATCAGGATTTTTATGATGAATGCCCGGAATGTTACAGCGAAAGAAGAAGAGCTGAAAAAGAAGCTGAGGAAAAAGAAAAACCGATTATTGCCACATTAAAAATTTCAAAAATTGAAGAAGATTTTCCAATTACCATCTTTTTGACCGGTGAAACTTATTCGGTTAAAGAAAAATTGAAAGAGCTTGGTTATAAGTGGGATAGGAATATTCGAGCGTGGAAGAAATATCTTTTATTAGAAAATGTAGAGCAGGAAATCGTTATTCTTAAGGAGATAAAAAGAATCAAAATATCTGGTAGATCGCCTAAGAAAAGTGAATACAATAATTGGTTGGCGGCTCATAGAGGATGTGAGCAAAAATGAATTATAGTGATAGGATTATAGAGACGTTTGAAAAAACACAAAGTATTAAGGCTACAGCTAAACAAATTGGCTGTAGCTGGAACAGAGTTGCAAAGGTGTTAAGCACAGCGGGTATTATTGCAAACGAAAATCAAGCGTATATTTTAAGTTTGTATGAAAAAGGAAAAACGCTTGAAGAAATCGTAAAGGTAACGGGTCTTTCGCAGAAAACCGTACAGTCCTATAGCCCTAGAAAACGTCCGGTTTATAACGAAAATTTATCTGAAAATGCTTTGCGAATAAAGAAATGCAGAGCAAAAAAGGAGGGGCAATTATAAAAAGAAAGAAATATTTCGGAAAAATATGTTAATATATATCAGTGGCTAGGAGTTCCTAGCCACTTTAATTTTTTTACATAACGGATTATGTAAAAATGGGCTTCTTTTTCATTGCGGATGTTAGCATACCGTTATATATAATTATTTAAAATTTTAAAGTATATTTTATATCTATTTTTATCGAATCCGATTCTTTTTTCTATAGATAAAAGAAATTACATTCTGTTCTGATTTTTTCTCAAAAATTTTTCTTACAAAAGTTCCATTAAGATTTTTTTTGGCATATTAGTAGTGCGGGCAGGTAAACCGATGCAAAACGCATCTGCAATGAACCGCCGCTATAAAAAATAAATATATCAACAAAAAGGAGAAAAAAGATGAGTATTTTAAAAAACAAGATTGATTTTGTTGCATTGGTGGCGGTAAACGGAGCTAATCCAAACGGAGATCCAAATGCCGAGAATATGCCGCGTGTGGACGATGAAATGTATGGCGAGATAAGCAGCGGATGTATCCATCGTAAAATTCGAAACCGTATGCAGGATATGGGACATAACATTTTTATTCAGTCTGAAGACCGTACAACAGATGGCTATGTTTGTTTAAGTGACCGTGCAAAGGCTTTATTTACAGAACCAAATAATGTAGAAAAGTGCAAAGAGGAAGCCTGTAAGAAGTGGCTGGATGTCAGAGCTTTTGGTCAGGTGTTCGCGTTACAGAAGGGGAATACTTCATTTGGGATTCGTGGTCCAGTTACGACACATGAAGCCTACAGTGTGGACCCAGTAACAATCGACAGTTTTGGGATCACGAAATCAGTAAATGGTTTACCTCCTAAAAATGACTCTCATATGTCTTCTGACCGAATGGGTGCAAAACATTTCGTTAAATTCGGATTATACATCGTAAAAGGAGCCATCAACGTACAGCTGGCAGAAAAGACTGGCTTTACAGAAGAAGATGCAGAAGTTGTCAAAAAGGCAATCGCAACGATGTTTGTAAACGATGCTTCTGCTGCAAGACCGGAAGGCTCTATGGAAGTTATCAAATTATATTGGTTTAAGCACAACTGTAAGGACGGACAGTATTCTTCCGCACAGGTTCACCGAAGCGTTAAAGTACGCTTAAAAGATAGCTGTACAATCCCTAAAAGTATCCATGATTATGATATCTCTGTAGATGAGTTATATGGACTTGACTATGAAGATGTAGAAGGTGTTTGTTAAAACAAAAAATCTCATTGGCAAGCGGAGAAAAAACGGTATTTCTACTGGCAAAAGTAAGCACAGCCGGTTTTTGCTCGGTAAGTAGTTTTTGCAAGAATGTCGGCTGGGGATTAAAGTAGAGCAATTACAGAAAGATGGATATGGAGAATAAAAGCTGTATGGTTACCATTGGGTGCGAGTCCTAAGTAATGCAAAAACTCTTAGAGATTCGCACTACAAAAACAAGAAATGTTGTCCTTGTTTTTCTAAAAATAAAAACAAATAAAAGTAAAACAGCTTATATTGTGTCTAAATCTTCTAAATAAAACGGTGAAATTGTTATTTATTTTATGCAATTTTGCCATCGTACCCTTCACGGGTACGGGGATTAAAATCCTAATTTATTCAGCTTTGGCTTTCTGGCACTCAAATCGTACCCTTCACGGGTACGGGGATTAAAATTTACGTTCTGTAATGACAAGGGGTGCAGAAACAACATCGTACCCTTCACGGGTACGGGGATTAAAATTGTTTTATTTGCTGTTGTTTTCCGTGGAGCAAGGATCGTACCCTTCATGGGTACGGGGATTAAGGCCTTTGCATCCTCTAGATATCTATTGATATCCTCCTATCGTACCCTTCATGGGTGCGGGATTAAAAGCTTTCAGACATAACTGATGATAAAATGAAAGAAATCGTACCCTTCGTGGGTACGGGGATTAAAAGTGGCTAATTGACCATCTAAACCGGGATAATATTTATCGTACCCTTCACGGGTACGGGGATTAAAATGTAAGTTTATTTCTTATCTTCATGAGGTCTAATCGTACCCTTCATGGGTGCGGGGATTAAAGCTGCGATATAATCCATATCATTTCCGGCTATTTCATCGTACCCTTCACGGGTACGGGGATTAAAATTCTCTTGTTAATAGAGCGAAATATAATATTTTTTATCGTACCCTTCGTGGGTACGGGGATTAAAATCTGTAGAGTGCATCGATTATCATATGTATGGTCGCATCTCTCGGGGTACGGGGATTAAAGTACCTGCCAATTTTTCAAGATGTGCAATGCAATGATCGTACCCTTCACGGGTATGGGGATTAAAATTTTGGGAGGTTTTCAAAAATATCTCTTATTGTCCTCGTACCCTTCATGGGTACGAGGATTAAAGCTGTTTTATTTGCTGTTGTTTTCCGTGGAGCAAGGGCATCGTACCCTTCACGGGTACGGGGATTAAAATATGAGAAAATATTTAGAAAAGAGTGTAAACGGGGATCGTACCCTTCATGGGTACGGGGATTAAAATCTACAGTATTATATCAAGTTATGAAGAAGTATATTATCGTACCCTTCACGGGTACGGGGATTAAAGCGGCTATTCTTGGCTTTTTAAATAAAAAAATACAAATCGTACCCTTCACGGGTACGGGGATTAAAACGGAGGAATAAAAATGAACAGTGTAGAATTTGAAGTTACTGGAAGAAAAGCCTTATTTACATTTCCTGAATTTAAAACAGGGGGAGAAAAAAGCAGTATGGCTATTCCTACTTATGAAGCCTTGAAAGGCATTTTGAAATCCATATATTGGAAACCAACAATTACTTGGATTATTGATGAAGTAAGAGTCATGAATCCGTTCCGAATGGAAGCATCCGGAAAAATCATCCCTAAAATGAAAAGCAATAAAAATGACATGGCTCTTTATACTTATTTAAGAGACTGCCGTTATCAGGTACGGGCTCATTTTATCTTTAATAAAAACCATCCCGAGTGCAGACCCGATTGGAATGAAAAAAAACATTTAGAGATTTCCAAAAGGATGATCGAAAAAGGCGGCAGACAGGATATCTTCTTAGGAACCCGTGAATGTCAGGGATATGTCAAACCTTGTAAATTCGGAGAAGGAATCGGATTCTTTGATAATTATGGTGACATTCCATTTGGGTTGATGTATCATGGCTTAACTTATCCAGACGAAGCATATTCTAAAGAAACACAAGGCTGTATAACTATGCGTATGTGGTGTCCAGTTATGCATAACGGTGTGATCAAATTTATAAAACCAGAAGATTGTGTGATGACAAAAGTAATCTGTAAAATGCAGCCAAAAACTTTTGAGATGCCAGAAGAAAAGAAAGAAAAAGTAGACTAGAAGTGCTTATATATCGCACATTTCTAAGTGTAGAGATAAAAAAGATTACAAAAGGAGAAACATTGTGGGATTATTACAAAAATTGATCAAAACATATGACGTTATGGCAGACAAATACGCTGGGGTATATATAGATGGGATGAGAGAGCCGCTTGCTCCTGTATCTCATGCGTTGCAAAACGCACAGATAGAGATAACAATTGACAGCAATGGCTGTTTTATTGATGCATCGGCTGTTCCTAAGAAAGAAAACCGGACGCTCATACCTGTATCACTGAAATCCGCAAACCGTACCAGCCATGCATCTCCGCATCCCTTTGCGGAACAGCTGGAATATTTGTCTGGATTTGATGAAGAACGCCAAAAATCATATCTGGAACAGTTAATGGATTGGGATGAATCTGCTTATGGAAATGCATTTACCCATGCCGTTCATACCTATGTTGAAAAAAATAGTATTATACACGACCTTTATAAAGCAGAAGTCCTCGAATCAGAAAATAAAGAGGACATGAGTAAGAAGAAAATGCAGTCTACAGCCTACAAGAAATGCTTGGTCCGTTGGAAAATAAAAGATGTGCTGACCGGAGAGATTATAGAAACATGGAAATCAAAAGAAATGTTCCATTGTTATATCGCATATTACAATATGGTCATTGCAAAGGAGTCCAAGACAGGGTTATGTATGCTTACAGGAGAAAATGTACCTTTAACTGAATTACATGCCAAAAATATCTTTCCCTTGCAGTCTGGTGCAAAACTGGTCTCTGCTAATGATAAAACAGAATATACTTTCCGCGGGACATTTGTTAAAAATGCGGAAGATCTTTTAACGATTGGTTATGAAGCTTCTCAGAAATCACACAATATGCTCCGATGGCTTTTGAACAACTTCGGAATTATCGCAGGAAATGAGATGTTTGTGTATTGGAATCCAAATGGGAGGTACGTGCCGTCTCCATTTGAAGATAGAAAAGAGGGGGATGAAATCATAAGTGACAGGGAAATTTTATATAGGAGTATCTTTGAATCAACTGAGGATAGTTTATCTTCCACCGATTGCGTGGTAATCGCTGCTTTTAAAGCGATGACAACCGGAAGACTTGCTCTAGCTTATTATAGTGAGACTCCAGGAAATGATTTTGTTGCTAAATTAGAAAAATGGAAAGAGTCGTTCACTGGAGCAAAATGGATTCCTTCTATATATATGGTCTCCAAATATGTTTATGGATCAGAGAGGAACGAACGGATTGAAATAGAGTCCGGAATTTACACTAAAAAAATAGAGGAGTTGCTTTGGTGTAAATTATATGGACATCCAATATCTGAGTCCCTAAAAAGCGTTTTGGTCACAAAAGCATCCTCTCCATTAAAATACAAATCATTGAAAAATAGAAGATATATTACCTATATCGCCGTCTTGATTTTGCGAAAATATGAAAATGATAAGGCTGGAAAGGAGGTTTACACAATGACCTTAGACTTAGACAACACTGAAATTAGTTATTTGATGGGACGGCTATTAGCCGTTTACGAAAAAGCGGAGCTTGATACATATACAGAAGAAGAGTTAAAATCCCGTATACCAAATGCTGTAAGATATCAAAATAAATATGTGCAGCGTCCTGCCGCTACATTAATCGTACTTAAAAATAAGATTGTGCCATATCTTAATAAATTAAAACGAAGGAAAAACAGCTTATACATCAAATATCAAAAAATCTTTCAGGAAATTTTTGAAAAGGTTGATGGAAGAGAAACTAAATTAACTGGAAAATTAAGCGATTCTTATATTTTAGGATATTATCATCAAAAAGAAAGCTTTTATCAGAAGCAAGAAGAAGATGCAGAAAAACCGGAAGCTATTGCAATATGAAGTCTCCACACCCATGAGGTGCAATCGCTCCTATGGACGTGGTACTCTGTCATTACTGATAAAATATAGAAACAAAAATAGGAGTGATTATTTATGGATTCGTTCAACAAGTAATTTTTTCTTCTAAAAATATCTTTCTTCTAAAAAAATGATATATATAAAATGTCTGTTTTAGGAAGGAGGGTAGTTTTATAAAAAAAACGAGGATTCTCCTACCCTCTAAATGAAATGTAGGTAGTGAGATGAATTGTAGAGTTCACATAGCAGCAGTAGCGAGCGGAGATATCGGTACCTCCTACTACCAAGAGTTAAGCACCGCCGGGAGAAATATCGGCAGTCAGCCTTCGCATAAAGGATACCGGCTGGGGATTAAAACGGTTCGAATATTAAAGAAGAAATGGAGAAAAGAAAAATGGAGAAAATAAAAAAAGAATCAGAAAAAGAAAAGGAATTGCAAAAAAATATTATTTTATGTACTCTTATCTTTATAACGGCAACCATAGCTTTACCGATGTTATTATGGAAGATGGATTTTTCAAAACAGGGGGTAGGAGCAGTGGTGGCAGTTTTTATTCTAATTGATTTTGTATTTCTTTTTTCGCTGATAGGTGTTTTCGATGAGACTATACCTCAAGAATCAGATAACATTGCTCAAAACACCATATCAGAAGTTAGTCCCTCACAACAGGATGTAAATATATATCTTACATCTGCAGAATTAGAAGAAATTTTGCTGATAGTTAAGAGTGATACTAACTATGGGAAAATTCCAAACAGTCAGGAATACCTTATTTCTGTGTTACAACAAAAAATACACGAACAAAAAGAAATAGAGAAACAGAATAAAAAGAAACGCGCAATGTTAATGAATAGTGCAGCTTGTGCAAGTTATGTTATATCTCATATGCGTTAAATAAAAAATATGGATAACATTGATGCACTTATTGCTGCATATGATTACAAAAAATAACGAAAAGCTGGTTTTAGTCTCAAGAAAACAATCTGGCGATAAATGAATATGTATTTGTTTTATCATATTTATAGAGAAGGACAATGTATTGCCAAAGCCAGGTTCGTAGCATTATGCTATCAATAACTATCCTTCTTTAAAAAAAGACCTATGAGAATTTAAAGATTCAGATAGGTCTTTTTTTGTCCCAAATTTCCTCTATGGATAGAAGAACGTATGTATGATATACTAAATATAAGAAATATATTATGTGGATTTAGGGGAAGATGAGATTTGGATAAGATATATGCAGCAATAGATTTAAAATCTTTTTATGCCTCCGTTGAATGTGTCGAGAGAGGATTAGATCCTTTAACAACAAATTTAGTAGTAGCAGACAAAAGCCGGACGGAAAAAACTATATGTCTGGCTGTATCACCGTCTCTAAAATCTTATGGAATCCCTGGACGACCTCGACTATTTGAAGTAATACATCAGGTTAAAAAAATTAATGCCCAAAGGCTCCAGAATGCTCCCGGACACAAATTTATCGGGCAGTCTTTTTATAATGAGAAATTATCTGATCCAGCTGTTGCACTTGGCTATATTACCGCTCCCCCTCGAATGAGATTGTATATGGAATACAGTACAAGGATCTATAAGATATATCTTCAATATTTTGCACCAGAGGACATCCATGTATATTCCATTGATGAAGTTTTTATTGATCTTTCAGGATATTTAAAGACATATGAGATGGAAGCAAAACAGCTGGTTTCAAAAGTGATAACAGAAATATTAAAACAAACTGGAATAACAGCAGCAGCCGGGATTGGAACAAATCTGTATCTTGCGAAAGTGGCAATGGATATTATGGCAAAGCATGTGCCAGCAGACGAAAATGGTGTTCGAATAGCTCATCTTAATGAAATGACGTACCGAAGACAACTATGGAATCATATGCCGATTACCGATTTCTGGCGGATAGGACAAGGATATGCTAAAAAACTTGCTGTATATCAAATTTACACGATGGGAGATATTGCACGATGTTCCATTGGAAAAGAAAACGAATACTACAATGAAGAATTATTATATAAATTGTTTGGAATTAATGCAGAGTTACTGATTGATCACGCATGGGGTTATGAACCATGTACGATAGCAGATATAAAAAATTATAAACCAGAGGAAAAAAGTATTGGTTCCGGACAAGTATTAAGTTGTGCCTATTCAACGGATAAAGCAAAGATTGTTGTATTAGAAATGGCTGAACAGATATCTTATGACCTCTTTGGAAAAGGTCTGACAGCAAAGCAAGTCATATTAACAGTAGGATATGATAGGGAAAGTTTCATGCAAACAGATTATAAGGGTGAAATTAAAACGGATCATTACGGACGAAAAGTCCCGGAACATGCCCATGGGACTGAAAACTTTCCGAATGCAACCGCTTCGTTAAAAATTATATCTGATAGTGTGTCAAAACTGTATGACCGGATTATTGATAAGAAATTACTTATCCGTCGGATTACCTTATCTGTAGGAAAGGTTCAGCCAAAAGAAGATGTAAAATATCAACAGTTGAACTTGTTTACAGATTACGAAACACTAAGAAAAGAACAGGAAAAGGAACAAAAATTACAAGAATCTCTTTTAAATATTAAGAGAAAGTACGGAAAAAATGCAATTTTACGGGGAATTAGTTATGAGGAAGGCGCTACAACTATAGAGCGAAATGGACAGATAGGAGGACATAAAGCGTGAAAGGAAACTATGATGATATTATTAATCTTCCGCATCATGTATCAAAGAAACATCCGCAAATGTCATTACTTGATAGAGCAGCCCAATTTGCTCCGTTTGCTGCATTGACAGGATATGACGAGGAAGTAAGAGAGGTCTCCCGAATCACAGACCAGTTTCATCCACTTGAAAGTAAGAAAAAAGAGGAAATCAATCAGAAGTTGTGCATATTACAAAAAATACAGTATAAGCACCCATTAATCAGCATTTGTTATTTCGTACCTGATAAAAGGAAAGTAGGTGGAAGCTATACCGAGATGTATGGGCGATTGAAAAATATAGACTTAATAGAGAAATGCCTTAATATGAAAAATGGAGAGAAGATTCCAATGAAGTATATAATAGAATTAGAAGGCGATGTGTTTGCAGATATTTCTTTTTGATTTTTCATATAAAAATTCTTATATATGAAGATTTTGATATATTATACGAGAGGAGAATAAAAACATGAATGTAGATCCAATAATCAGAAGAAAATTACATTAAGTGAGCCATCCCCACCTAAATTATAGATTATAGACGGGGTGTGCGCTTATCGGACAACATAAGTTTTTTCATCAATTTATCAAAAGAGTTCTTCCCAATGCAGATATATAAGAAGCTAAAAAATTGTACAAAGAGCTCAACATGAACAAGAGGTGATTTTTATATACGATGCGTTAGAAATATCTCAATATATCATTGACTATTGTAGAGAAAAAAAAATACTGTATGACTAACTTAAAATTACAAAAAGTTTTATATTATGTACAGGCAGAATTTCTTGTTGCAACAAATAATCCATGTTTTAAGGATAAGATAGAAGCATGGATGTTTGGTCCAGTGGTAAAGTCTGTTTATCGAAATTATAAAGTGTATGCCGGAGGAAATATAGCTGTTGGAAATTCAAGGCAGAAACATCATATAAAGAAACAAGATATGGAACTTATACGGGGTATTGTAGATGAATGTGACCAATACTCAAATTCATCTCTTATGCAGATTATTTTTAAACAGTCACCATATAGGGATGTTTATCAAAAATATTTTCATAATACGATATCAAATAATGCACTAAAAGATTTTTTTGAGGAGGAATAAAAATGAATAAACTAAGGAAAGTAACATTAAGTTTTATATTAAGTTTACTGCTTATTACAGGGGTGATGCCTGCCGGTACAACGTATTCGCCTGTTGTCTCTGTTGAAGCGGCTGTATCAAAGAGACAAACAGCAAAGTTTGTCAGGGCTGTGGATGGAGATACCGCTAAATTATCCGTGAAAGGAAGAACTTATACTTTCCGATTTCTTGCAGTAGATACACCAGAAACAGTTAAACCAAACACGCCTGTTGCTTTCATGGGAAAAAGAGCATCTGACTATACAAAGTCAGAATTAAAAAAGGCGAAAAAAATCCAAATACAATATGATGGGAATAAAACGGATAAATACGGAAGAAGACTTGCGTGGATATGGGTAGACGGAAAATTACTGCAGGATAAATTAGTGAGAAAAGGGTATGCTCGTATATATTACATATATGGAAAATATAAATATACTGGCACTTTAAAAACATCAGAAAGAAAGGCAAAAAAGAAAAAACTCGGTATCTGGAAGAACTATAGCGCTGCTTTTCCTGACAGTTCATCATCCAAGAACATTACAACACCAACGAAAGAATCAAATAATTATGTCTGGGTATCTAGGAGCGGTAGCAAATATCACTCTTATGCTGGTTGCAGCGGTATGAAAAATCCGAGTAAAACAAAGAAGGCAGATGCTATATCAAAAGGTTACACTGCCTGTAAAAAATGTTATTAATTTTCATCCTGTTAAGTCCCCATATATTGAAATATGGAGACTTTTTCCTAAAAATAAAAGCTTCAAAAGAATTTATGTTCTTTTGAAGCTTTTTTATTGAAAAAGAATCGGATTCCTTTTTCTGAATTTTCTTTACATATTAATTCTGTAAATAAAATTTTTTCGAAATCAGGAGGACAAATCATGGAAAAGAAAGTTTACACAGTAACGGACATTCAAACAATTTTAGGACTTAGCCGCACAAAAGCATATGATTTTATAAAAAATGCGTATAACAGTAAAAAGCCTTTCCCTGTTATTAAGATTGATAGTACATATCGTATACCTAAAGATAAATTTGATAAATGGTTTTATAGCAATAATTTCTAAACCAAACTAAATACAGTACTGTAAAAGAAAATAGCCGCAGGATTGAAATTTGATGTTACAATTAAAATACCATATCTAAACGATTTGGTATTTATTTTCTATCAAATTCCTTTTCTCACTACAAAAGGAGATATTTATGGATTTTATGAGAGAATCAATCCAAAAAAGTAGTAGAGGTTGGATATGTAATTACAAAGAAGTCAATTTTAATAACAAAACAATTATTATGAAAAAGAAGAATTTTCCTAATGAGAATGATGCTTACTCTTTTTACAAGGAGGCGAAAGAAAAATATATAACTGATTTAAAAAAAATAAAAAAGATATATGGACGGAATGCATTAACATTATCTGAATATCTGGATGACTGGTATCAAAATGTGTTATCGGGTTATGCTAGTGCTTCATATCTCTCTGTAGCTCGCTGGGCTATTTATCATCTTATTTTTCCATCAATGACATATGATAAGATTTTAAAAGAGGTTATGTCCACAGATATTGATTTGTTATTGGCTCATATAGCTCCACTATCAAAATGTGCTGCATTTACAGCACAAAAGTT
The DNA here is from genome assembly GCA_934661765.1 of uncultured Senegalimassilia sp. The sequence continues at coordinate 2,195 of CAKUJT010000004.1, read as the reverse complement.
TTTGAGAGTTGCTTTTAATGATGCCATTATATCATCTCGATTATCTTGCAGTCCCATGGAAGATGCGATAGTTTATTACAATCCTTCGTCAAAAATAAAATTGTATAACGCAGAGGAATTAAAAAAGTTTTTATATGTAGCTCGTGATAGTTCTATTTATTTAGAAATACTTTTGGCATTATTTATGGGGTTGCGAAAAGGAGAAATTCGAGGTTTACGTTTTAGTGATTTTGACTGGAAAAAACAAACAGTAGCTATAAAGCGACAAGCCCCTAACACAACAACATCCATTGCCGATAAAATAACAGAAGAAAATATAGATTCCTTCTTTAATAACCCCAAGACCGTTACAAGCATCCGTACTTTAAAAGTACCAGATTTTTTATGGCCTATGTTAGAGGAACGCAAATTATTAAACGAAAGTATTCTTCTAGGACCTTATGTACAATATAAATGCTACAGTGATTTTGTTTGTTTGACATCGACTGGCAATATAAAATGTAAAGGAACTTTCGATAACAACATCAAACAAATATATTTATCCGCAAATCTCCAACCTATTTCTATGCACAAGTTTAGGCATCTGTGTGCGACATTATTATTTGAAGCTGGTGTTCCTTTAAAAGAAATTTCACGATATTTGGGACATGCTTCGGAAACAACAACTTTTGAAATCTATTGCGGAATTTTCGAAGCTGATACAGATTTAAAGAAATTTATAGAAACTTTTGATCCGACATTACAAAGGAGATAGGAGAATGAAGGTTAAAGAATTACAATATCCTGTAGTCAATCCGTTTTTATTTTACGGCAAGATAGTAAAATGGCAATTCCGTCCTAGTCTAACTTCAATGAAAAATGGCTATGCATATAGGTTTACGGTTTTTTTTGAAAACGGAGAAAAGAAAGAATATCAACGTTCAGGATTTAAAACAAAAAAGGCTGCTGAAGCTGCAAAAGAAGAAACTATCGTTGCATTAGATTCAAAAACTTTTGTACCTTTTAATATAGAAACAAAAGATTTTTTTGAATTTTGGTTATACTATTATATGATTGATGAGCGACATATTGCTTACAATACTTATTACACTTACAGGAACATTATATATAATTATATCTTTAAAGCATTAGATATCAATAAAACGAAAAAAAAGATTACTTCTTTAACAGAAAAGGATTTTAAAAAACTAGAACAGTACATTGATTCTAAAGGCAAAAGCAATTCTTTAAAAAGAACCGCACTAAGTGTAATGTCCAGAGCGTTACAATATGCTCAATCTCGTCAATGCATATCTATTAATCCTGCTGAAAATTTTCAAAAGTATCATAAAATACAAAAAAGGAGGAGCAACAAAAAAAACAAACAAAGGGAAGTTGTTATTCTGACGCTTGAACAATGCACATTATTGATTGATACCTGTAAGGCAAACTTTTCAGAATTATACATTCCATTATTATTTGCCATGACTGCAGGGCTTCGTATCAGTGAAATAGCAGGGCTGCGGTATAAAGATGTCAATTTTGAGGATAAAACTATTACAGTTCATGGACAGATAGGCAGTACACTCGATCGCAAAGGTAAAGAAGAACAAATGGCAACCCAACAATATATTGCACCCAAAACCCTTGCGTCGAAAAGGACTGTTTACATACCACAATTTCTGTGTGCAGAAATTTTAAACCAACACGAAAAGTATAAAAGATTAAGTGAGATAGTACCAGGTTTTTATGATTTAGATTATATATCGTGTCAGCCGAATGGTAAACCTATCACTAAACGTAGAATAAGATCGTGTTATAACAAGTTACTATTGTTATGCGGTTTGCCTAAAATGCATTTTCATGATCTGCGACATACCTATGCCACTTTGCTTGATGATGCTGGTATAAGTGAAAAACTTATATCAAACATGTTGGGGCATGTAAGGCAATCTTTTACACAAAAAACATATGTGGATAAGAGTGCAATACCTTGCGATTTAACCAGTACATTATGTAATATTGCACCAAAATTGTTAACAACAACAAAGTGAATTTGCCCGTATAATAAAAGAAAGAAATCCAATTTCTTGCAATTTATCCAGTTGATCTTTTTAGTTCAGATACTTTCAAAGAGTCTGGAATTTGCAAAAAGTGAATTTTTTTGATATTATAGAAAAACTGATGCATAAATTTGTTTGAATTCACATTAAAAA